>JAJDCT010000026.1 GCA_029260695.1 Phycisphaeraceae bacterium | reverse complement strand
GTGATGACCTGCACGATCTTCGGCTCGGGGGCCTTGGGGGTGAGCGGCTTAAACGGCTCGCCGGGGCTCGCTGGCAACGGGCCGAACACTTTTTGTGCCGCCTCAAATACCGCCTGAGGATCGACGTCCCCGACGATGGAGAGCACGGCTTGGGACACACCCAGATGCGCTTCGTGGTAATCCCGCAGGTCGTTGGCAGTCAGTGATTCAACCACCTCACGCCGACCCAGTGGGGTGGTCGACCAGGGGTGCGCGCCGAAGTACTCGCTTCTAAACGCCCGCCCCAACTCGCCGTGCCACGTCTCACCTTCGCGGTCGATCGCCGCAAGTAACCGGGGACGCAGCTTATCCCATTCCTCGCTATCGAAGGCCGGATCCATCACAACCTCACCAAGCAATTCAAGCAACACAGGCCAGTCATCGCGCAGCGAGGTGGCTTGAGCGTAGGCGGTGTTGTTTCCCGCGGTGGCGTTGAGGGTCGCTCCCAGATCTTCGACGGCCTCGGCGATCTGATCGGCCGAGCGGTTTTGCGTGCCACGTGTCAGCATGCTGGCCACGGCGTTGGCGACACCCTCCCGTCCGGGCTCGTCGGCCAGCAACCCCCCGGTCCAGTAGAACTGAATCGCAACCGCCGGGACCACGGTCGAACGCTGAACGATCAGCCTCAGGCCGTTGTCTAATTCGTACATCACAGGCGAATCGACCTCGATCCCGCCCGTGGTGTCGGGCGCAGAGGCCAGGTTCTCGTTAAGCCGGCGGATCAACGCGTCGTTGTCCAGCTCCACCACCCTGTGTTCGACGGTCGATGGATCGATCGGCGGTGGTTGACGTTTAGTCAGCGAGGTATCGCTACCCCCGCCATCCTGCCTGGGAAGCAGTTCGACGGTGATCAAACGATCGTCGCTTAAGAAACGCTGCGCAGTCGCCTGTAGATCTTCTGCGGTCAGAGACTGAACCGCGCCGGCGTAGCGTTTGAGGTAGCCCGGCTCACCCAGAGAGATCACCTCCCAGGCCAACGTCGCCGCCACGCCCTGGGCGGTCTGGTTGTTCTGCGCGATATCCGCCAGCACCTTCCGCTTAGCCCGGTCGAGTTCTGCTTGTGACACGGGCTCGTCGCGCAACCTGGCCACCTCGACCAGCACCGCCGACTTGAGCTCATCCAGCGACGCCTGGCGGTCGGTCGGCTCAGCCGTCACAGCGAAGTAGCCCTCGGTCCAGACCGAGCTGGCGTTGTAGGCACTGATCGAAGTCGCCAGCCGCTGGTCATCGCGGATACCTCGCTTCAGCCGGCTGGACTCGCCTTGCCCCAAGACCATCGCCAGCACATCCAACTCGTAATCGCCCTGGGCCGCCAGCTTGGTACCCGGCCATACCAGCCTGAGCTTGGGTATCTCAATGTCCGCGTGCCCGGTGACATGTCGTGGCTCGTCGATCGCAGGCTCGATCGGCAAGCTCACCTGCGGCAACTGCCCCGCCGGGACCTGTGACCACAGCGACGCGACCTGGTCCACGACTCGTTGCTTGTCGATGTCGCCGACCACCACGAAAACCATGTTGTTCGGGACGTACATCCGTTTGTAAAAATCGTATATCTCGTCACGGGTGATCGAGCGGAAATCGTCGAGGTAGCCGATGATCGGATCGCGTGCGGGGTGGACCTGATACCGCGCCTGCTGCGTGGTCTTCCAGAGCACGACCCTCGGCTGGCTGTTGCGCATCTCCATCTCGCGCTGGATCACGGTGCGCTCACGGGCGTATTCTGTTTCACTGACGACGGCGTTCTGCATCCAGTCCGATACCAGCCCGATCGCGTCCTCGGTGTACTCGCTGACCGTGTTGACGTAGTAGCGGACGTTGTCGTGCCCGGTGGCGGCGTTCGTCTGCGCACCCATCCGCCCAAGCGCGGCGTTGGATTCCTGCTCCGTCCGGCTGGTCGTCGAACCGCCCGCCAGCAGGTGCTCCAGGAAGTGGCTTAACCCCGCGCCGACGTGCTCCTGCTCGAAGATCGAACCGGTCTTGACCCACGCCTGCGCCGTAACCACCGGCGCGGTCGGCAGCTCCTGTGCCACCACGATCATCCGGTTGGGCAGCTCCACAATCAACCGATCCTCGCGTTCATCCAGCACCGCGTACTCCCTTGACAGTGTGTTACCAGCCGGGCCATCAGCCATGGTTCCTGCCGACTCCCCCGCCGTGGCAGGCTCATCCGAGTCCGTCGGCGAAGCACAACCCCCCGACGAAATCACCCAGCCCGCAACCAGGCAGACGGCCGCACACCACAACACGCCTTGCAGACGGCCACCTGTCAATGACTTCGCATCCATCCTGGTTCCTTTCATCTGCCCAACCATCTCCAAAATAACCTCCCCGGTCACTGCTTATCGGCGGATTAAGGCCCCCACCGTTACGACCGATACAAACGATACCAATGCGCCGGAGCCCCCGCCATGACCCAGGCCGTCCAGCCTCAACCCCGATTCCTAAAGCCCCACCCGGCCACCCTGCAAGCCCGTGAGGCCGAACACTTCAATCGCCATTACGCCCAGGAAGCCGCACGAGGCATCCCTCCACTGACAGACTTCGACAAGCTACGCTACACCGCGCCAAGCGCGAAATCGATCTTCCCAAGGGAGTATTTCTACCACCTGCTGGCTCCCCTGACCGGCAAGAGCGTCCTGGAGATCGCCGCCGGCAACGGGATCGACGCCAGCATCGCCGCACACAACGGCGCAACCGTCCACGCCTATGACCTCTCAGAAAAATCCATCGACATGGTCAACCGACGCGCCATGGTCAACGCCGTCGCAAACCGCGTCCACACCCAGGTCACCGGTGATTTCAACGACGCCTTCTCGGGACAAACCTTCGACGCCATCCTCGGCTACGCCGCACTGCACCACCTGCCCGACCCCGAAAAGCTCAGCCAACAGGTCTACGACCGACTGAAGCCCGGCGGTGTCGCCGTCTTCGCGGAACCTGTGGTGAACTCCAAAATGTTAGACAGAATCCGGGGGCTCATCCCCTACTCGATCCACGAGATGACCGAAGACGAATTGCCGATGGACGACGACCGGATCGCCGAGTTCGCCCGACCGTTCGACCGCATGGTCTGCCGTGATTTCCAACTCACCAGCAGGCTCTGGCCTATATTCCCGAACAACTGGCCCCTGGCTGTGGCGCTGCATAAGCTCGACAGCGGGCTGCTGAAACTGCCCTTCATGCGCCGCTTCGCAACCGTCGTGGTGTTCGGGCTGTATAAGAAAAGCTAGAAAGCTGGATATTCTGAAAGCTGGAAACCGGAACAGGCCTGCCCGGTTGCTCTTGGGTACACCGGCCTGCTTGTCTGCTTTGCAAATTTCCGGAGTTCCAGGTTTCCAGATTGCCAAATCACCCACATTTGTCCCTCCCCCCCGGCGTGGATTACAATGTGATCTGGTGCCAGCTTAGCTCAGTGGTAGAGCAGTTCTTTCGTAAAGAACAGGTCGCGAGTTCAAATCTCGCAGCTGGCTTTTCCCCACGCCACCGTAGCTCAATTGGCAGAGCAGCGGTTTTGTAAACCGCAGGTTGCAGGTTCGATTCCTGTCGGTGGCTTTTTATCCTGCCGCAAGCTTTTACGGGCTTCACCCCTCTTAAAGCATGGCCGTTTCAGCGGGAGGGTCACATGCCTGCCCTACCAAACACTTCCCAAACCCCTTTAACTTCCTGGCAAGACAGAGCCCCAGCCTCCTCGTAGTTGGGTCAGACAACGCGACACCGTGTGGGCCCCAAACCTACTTATATCGAAATATCCGGGGCCCGGTAGGGGATACAAGGCCAGAATCAGGGTGCCGCGCAGAGCGGGAGCCCTTCATCACGTTTTTTTAGCAAAATCTGCCTCACCCCTTTACACGATACCCCTCTTGTTATATAATCTGGTGTAGTCTAAGTTCGAGATTGGACTTTCCGCACCGCTAGAGCCTTCGGAGGCGCTTGAATATGCGATGCGAGCCGCAGGGACGCGCAGTTCGGGACACCCGCCTCGGCGTGACATGCCGAGCATCACGGCCACCGAATACACAAGGATTCACTCTGATGCAACGCAAGATCAACAGGCCCATCCAGACCGCCGGCTTCACACTCATTGAACTGCTCGTGGTCATCTCCATCATCGCCCTGCTCGTAGGCATCCTCCTGCCGGCGCTCGGTGCAGCGAGGAGGACGGCCCAGAACGTGCAGTGCCTGAGTAACCAACGCCAGGTCGGCATCGCGATTGCTGCCTACGCTACCGACAACAACGACCATGTCACACCCTGGAGAGCGTTTACCGAGGCTCCAATCCCCCCCAAGGGAAGTTCTGCGTGGGGCGCTACCGGTTCGTTCATTGGTGACTGGGTATGGACCAGTATGCTTGTCGTAGGTGGCTACGGTGCCGAGCGCGACATGTTCAAATGCCCGTCATTCCCAGAGCCGAATCAGAACAGTGCCATCAGCATCCGGGAGGCAGATTTGGATGACCCCGGACAAGCTCCCAACTGGTTCAACTCCGACTACGCTATCAACGGCTCGTTTTACGCCGCGAAACGTGATCTGAACGCCTCGATTAACGATCGGTTCGAGTTTTCAATCCGACAGAGTGATATGTTGAGGCCCACGGAGCAACTGGCTGTTGTGGATTCCTTCATCGCATCTTTTGATCCAAAGTCACCGGCATACAATCCCGCCGGCCTACAGCGTGGTTTATACATCCTCTTTGGCCGGGAGACCACTGGCGAAAACGTACACGCACGGCACTCAGATTCAGCAAATATCCTCTGGGGTGACGGCCACGCCTCGCCGTTCGCTATCGCCGATATGTTCGCTCCTCTGGATGACATAGGGTTATGGAACACCGACCCGGCCATCGACTTTAAACCTAACGTGTGGAACACCGTCGAGAAGTAACCCAAGCCATGGCACCGCCAACCACTGGGACACCCAAGACTGATCGATGATATAGATCACGCCCGAATAGCCCCTCACACACCGCCTGTCACCGGGCGGTGTTTTTTCATTGATTAGCCGGCTTGATCATTCATCCCGTCCGATTTCACTTGCCAACCGACCACGGTCTTATATAATTAAAGGGTGGCCGTTTTTAGGCAAAGGTCCGTGCGATGCCTGCTCAGGCGGATGCCCCCTTACGGTGAGTATCGATAGGATTTCGGATCTAGGTCCACTTAGACACGTCTGACAGCCTAGCTTTTTCAATGTCATCGAGACCCGATCATGTCCATGAAAACCAAACACAACCCCGGCTTCACGCTCATCGAATTGCTGGTTGTGATCTCTATCATCGCCCTGCTGATAGGCATCCTGCTGCCGGCCC
>JAJDCT010000025.1 GCA_029260695.1 Phycisphaeraceae bacterium | reverse complement strand
AGCGCGTAGCTTAAGAAGATCGTGTTGCGAGCCGGGACGTAGGTAACGGGGATCCCGTGAGTCATCTCGTCACCGTTGCGGTCCTTGGGGACGTCGATGGTGTCGGTCAGCGCGGACCCGCCGAGGCTGCGCAGGTCGATGCTGATCCATCTGTGGGACGCGACGCCGAGCTGGTCAGCGACTTTGTGGGCCGCGTCGATCTCGGCGCGGTGGCGTTGGCCGTAATCGAAACTCAGGGCGTGGCAGGCGTAGCCCTGCGCGTTGGCGATCGCCAGGACGGTCGCGGAGTCGAGGCCCCCGGAGAGCAAGACAACCGCGGGTTTGGGGGACGATGAAGGGGTGGTTGAGCGGGTCATGGGGTTGAAAATAGGAAAACAGGGGATTAAGAAAGCGGGACGGTTTCAACAGCGGCTCCAGCCGCTCAATAAAACAAGGACGAGATTATAAGGTTTGATTGATACCCGATACCCGGCCCTTCACTTTGCTCAGGACCGGCGTTGGTATACCCCAGACCCTAGACCCCAGACCCCACCTTCTGTCCCGCAAGTTTCGCTGCAAGACGGATAGCGGCTTTCAAGCTGCCGGGGTCGGCGAGGTTTTTGCCGACGATGTCGAACGCTGTGCCGTGGTCGGGGCTGGTGCGGACTATGGGCAGGCCGAGGGTCACGTTCACAGCCTGATCGAAGGCTAAAAGTTTAACCGGGATCAGTCCCTGGTCGTGGTACATCGCAACGACCATGTCGTATTTGCCTGCGACAGCGGCGTTGAAGACAGTGTCCCCGGGGAACGGTCCGCGTGCGTCGATGCCGTGGCTCTTGGCGGCCTCGATGGCGGGTGTGATGATGCGTGTTTCTTCGTCGCCGAACCGGCCGTTCTCGGAAGCGTGGGGGTTGAGCCCGGCGACGGCGATGCGGGGCTTTTCGATCCCAAGCCGTTTGCAGAACTTGTCGCCCAGGTCGATCGGGTCGTAGACCGCGCCGATGGTCAGGAGGTTACGCAGGTCCATCAAGGGGGTGTGGACGGTCGCCAGGGCGACGCGGAGCTTGGGGGACTCGAACGCCATCACGACTCTTTTGGTGCGTGTGCGTTGAGCGAACAGCTCGGTGTGGCCTGGGAATTTGCAGCCGGCGAGGTGCCAGGACTCTTTGCAGATCGGTGCGGTGACCACGGCGTCGATGCCGGCATCTTCGATCGGCCGGGCGGCGGCGGCGATGGCGTCGTCAATGAAAGTCAGGCTCGACTGGCCGCCCTGCCGGGTCGGCTTGTGCATTGCGGAGCCGAGTTGGCTGTACTCGTCGTAGTCCAGCACGACGATGTCGTGGGTGAGGCTGAACTCGGTGCGTGGCGAGTCGTGTTGGATCCGCCACCAGAACGGGTCGATCTCTGCGAGGTCGGCGGCGTAGGCCATCAACTCGTTCATGCCGAAGACGACGAAGCGAGCGAGCGAGCGTATCTCGGGGTCCGCCAAGGCCTTGACCACGACCTCCGGGCCGATGCCGGCGGGGTCACCCATGGTGATGCCGATCACGGGCTTGCGCCGTGCCGGGGAGGCTTCGCCGTTCTCCGTGTTTTCAGGTCGGTGAGTCACGGCCATATCCTACCACCGGGACGCGCCTGGGCGCATGAGAAGGAGCCCCGCGGCGGGGGATCCGCAGGTGTGGCCGGTGGGGATTCGCTTGGCGGCACCGCGATGGCGTAATATGTAAGGATGAGCAGTAAGACACAGGACGAGGGCACGGCGGTGGCAGTGGTCGGGGTGGGCAGGATGGGGAAGCATCACGCCCGGACTTATAAGCAGATGTCCGGCGTAAACCTCAAAGCGGTGGTGGATTTTGAGATAGGGCGCGCTCAAAGCGTTGCGGATGAGTACGGCTGTGTGGCGTACGGGTCGGTTCAGGAGATGCTCGAATCGCACCCTGATGTAAATGCTGTGACGGTGGCGGTGCCCACGCAATTCCACCGCGCGACGGCCGAGCCTTTGTTGAAACGTCGTATCGCCTGCCTGATCGAGAAACCACTTGCGGCAACCGTCGCCGATGCCAAGGCTCTGGTCGGCTGTGCCGAGGAACACAACGCGGTGCTTCAGGTCGGACACACGGAGCGGTTCAACCCGGCGTTCCGGGCGGCCGAGGCTTTGAACTTCAACGCACGGTTCATGCAGGTGGAACGGGTCAGCCCGATGACGTTCCGATCGCTGGACGTGGGCGTGGTGATGGACATGATGATCCACGACCTGGACATCGTGCTGATGCTGGCGGGATCGCCGATCAAGAGCGTAGACGCGGCGGGTGTGGCGGTGCTGGGTGAGCACGAAGATATCGCCAGCGCACGGATCGTGTTTGAGAACGGGTGCGTGGCAAACATCACCGCTTCGAGGATGGCGTTGAACACCGAGCGCAGGCTGCGTGTGTTTTCAGAAAGCGGTTACATCAACCTGAACTACCAGACCCGCGACGGGATCGTGGTCCACACGGATGGGGGCAACCGCAAAGCATTGGCGAAGGTCCGCGAGCAGGTCGCACAGGGGGTAGACCTATCAGACCTTGATTACAAAGACATCGTGGAGGTCAGTGAGCTGAAGTTTGACCTGCCGCCGGGTGAAGAGGATCAACTCACCGCGGAGCAGGCAAGTTTTTTGTCTGCGGCCAAGCACGGGAGTCGGCCGACGGTCGACGGACTCGCGGGATTCGCCGCGGTAGATGCTGCCGAACGGGTTGTCCGCGCGATCAAGGAGCACACATGGGAGGGGATGGCGGGCTCGGCGTTGCTCAACGGCGTCGAGTGATCGGCCAGCGCCCACACCTACGGATGCGATGATGCTCTTGCCGTTTATGTTGCTGTGCCTGCCTCTGCTGCTTGTTTTAAGCGGTTTTTTCTCGGGCAGTGAGACGGCGTTATTTAGCCTGACCCGTCACCAACGAGTTTTACTCAAAAGCTCAGGCACCTTCGCGGGGTCGGCGGTCACAACGCTACTGGGAGAGACCCGCTCACTTCTGATCACGCTGTTGATGGGAAACATCACGGTCAATGTTCTGTACTTCGTGGTAAGCACGAAACTGATACTGCACCTCCGCGAGGAACAGCTCCTCGGGCCGGTAGCGTTGGGCGTGGTGAGTGTCGTGCCGTTATTGACGATCATCATCCTCGGGGAGGTTTTGCCCAAGCTGGCGGCTGCGCGATCACCGGCCATGTACTCTCGGCTGTCGGCGATTCCGCTGCTGGCGGTCCATCGTGCGATCACACCCGTCCGGTTGGTCGCGTCGGGCCTGGTCATCACGCCGCTAGCGAGATTGATTGCGCCTTCAACTCGGCCGGACGCGCTGTCGCAGGACGAGTTGGCATCCATGCTCGAGCTTAGCCGGGGCCAGGGCGTGATCGATCCGCAGGAACAGCGGATGCTGCGCCAGGTTTTGGAATTGGGGCGGGTCAAGGTCGACGGGTTGATGACGCCGCGCGTCGATATCGAAGCGGTAGACGTCAACGCCGACCCCGCTGAGTTAGTAGGGTTTTTCAAACGGACCAATCTGCGTCAGGCCCCGGCGTATCGCGGCGATCTAGACCAGATGGAGGGCCTGATCAGCGCCAGGCGTGCGTTGCTGAACCCTCCGAGTACACGACGGGGAGTCAACGCGCTGATTGAGCCTGTGCTGTTCGTCCCGCAGCAACAGCGTGCAGACCAACTGCTCGCGGAGCTGCGCAAGAAGGCTAAGACTCTTGCTGTAGTAGTGGACGAGTACGGGGGCACGGCGGGACTGGTGACACTGGAAGACGTCGCAGAGCACCTGATCGGTGAAATCGCCGGGGGATACGACAGCGGGGATGAGCCGGTGGTCGAGCAGGTTTCTCCGGGCTGTTGGCGTGTCAGCGCGGAATTGTCGACGCGTGACTGGGCGGAGGCGTTTGGTCAGAACTCGCCGCCGGACGTGCTTAAAACGCTTAGCGCGGTGAAGACCCTCGGCGGCCTGGTGATGGCCAGACTCGGGCGTGCTGCACAAGTCGGCGACCAGACCACGCTTGGCAACCTCGTATTGAGCGTCGAAGAGATGGACGGCCGACGGATTGAAATCGTGGCCGTGCGCCTGGAAGACGATACGGAAACCGCAGAGTCGGGGCGCGGAGATGAGGCGGTGGTGGATGAGTGATGCGATGCTGATCTTATGGATTGTGCTGGCGTTGCTTGGTTTCGCGGGTTCGGCGTTGTACTCCGGGCTCGAAACCGGGGCCTACAGCCTCAACCGCATCCGCCTGCACGTCCTGATGCACCGAGGTGACCGCGCGGCGATCACGCTGCACAACCTGATCACTCACCCGACCGCGCTGCTGACCACGCTGCTGATCGGGAATAACATCACCAACTACCTGGGGACCGCGGCGATGGGCGTGATCCTCGCATCAAGGGGGCTGGGCGATTGGGAAGTCATCGTGATGAATGCGTTGATCGTCACGCCGATATTGTTTGTCGTCGGCGAGACGCTGCCCAAAGACCTCTTCGCGGCGCACAGTGATCGGCTGATGTATCGGCTGACCCCGGTGCTGAGTTTCTCCGGGCGGCTGTTCACCTATACCGGGCTGACGCCATTGATCGGCTTGTTCAGCGGCATCCTGATGAAAGCCATCGGGCAAGATCCGCGCGTCGGAGCGTTCCATCCACGCAGACAGGTCGGCCTGCTCGTCCGCGAGGGCGTGGGGTACGGGCTATTAAGCCAGGAGCAATCGGCCATCGTGGACCGGGTGCTGGACCTGGCGGGGCGGACCGTGCAGGAGGAAATGACCGGGTGGCAGAACGTCGAGAAGATCCGCTTAAACGACAACCCCGCGATGATCCGCCGGCTTGCGCAACGCACCACCCACGCGCACGTCCCGGTGCTTGATCGGAACGGGGGCGTGGCTGGCATCCTCCGGCTAAACGATGCGCTGACTTATGACTCCGGTGGTTGTCCACCTATCGGCGAACTCATGAAGCCCGCGCAGACCGTCTCGTACACCCTGACAGTCCGCGATGCCCTGGGGATCCTCCAGCGCCACATCACGGGCCAGGGCATCGTCACCGGTGACCGGGGCGAGCCGATCGGTATCGTCACCGTCAAAGACCTGATCGAGCCGATCACAGGCGACCTGGCGCGGTGGTGATGTCACTGCGATATACAATTGCATCAATGCCCTGGTCTACCTCTGACATAGCCGACGCCGTTGAAGCCGGGCTGAGGCGCTGCGCGCAGGACGCCGACCTGGAGCAGGCGGTGTATGGGATCGATGCGTTGGACGAGTTGGGGCTGCACCCCTTGATCGAACGGTCGCTGGTGGGCCATGGTTTCGGTGTCTGGCGCGAACAGCGGTACCCCGATGATCGAAATAAAACCAAACGCAGCGAGGGCCAGCGGTGTGACGTCGTGCTGACGCCGGCAGGTTTGCCGCTGCGCGACCCGTTGATCAAAGGGACATTGTTTGACGACCAGCCGGCGGCCGACCCCGAGGCTGCGTACTGGCTGGAGGTCAAGAGCGTTGCGCAATTCGAGACCAGCGGACCGTTCCCGCGATACTCCGCCGAACTTCTCACACCGGTCGCCAAGGACATCAAGAAAATCTGGTCCGACGGCACGATCCGCCACGGCGGGCTGCTGCTGATCTTGTTCACCGCTTCTCAGGAGATCGCCGAGCACGACCTGGCGACCTGGCACACCCGCTGTCTGGACAAGGGCTATCCCGTAGGCCCGCCGGCGGTACGCGGGTTCGAGATCAACGACCGGATCGGTAACGGCTGGTGCGCGGCGGCGGTGTTTGGGGTGCGGGGCGGGTGAAAATCATATCGGATAATCTTAAGAAGCGGGCCACGCTGCTTTACTTTGATACACTGGGGTTTGTTGAGCCCATGATCCCACCCCGGTAAGTAAGAAGCCGACATGCTTAGAACATCGATGTGTTATCACAAGATCGGGATAGGCGGCTCGGCGCTGGTTATTTTCTTGCTTGTCGGGTTGATACACACCACGTCGGTTGTATTCGCTCAAACCTCCACATCATTGGATCGGGTTGCGGCCGCACAGGAACTGCTTGCTATCCAGCAGGAGATAAATTAGTTCGAACAGTCTGCCCTGGCGGACGATGCCGATTACCAGGCGGCTGCGCACCGGCTTGCAAAATCGAAGGCCGATTGGGACGCCTACCGCGAGGCGTTTGAGAAACAACGGGACGCCGACTCCGATTACCTAGAACTTAAATCAACCTTCAATGCGCAAAACCAAGCTTCTATGACATTGGAGTCGGCTTTGCCGGAAGCTCGGGCGGCATACAAAGCCGAGAAGCAGGGCCAAGTGAAGCTCGATGCCCGTACCCGGAATATCAACAAACAACTGCGTCAACTCAAAGCCGATGCCGAGAAGTATGGTGGCCTCGCGGCAAGCCATTCAGAAAAAGCATTGAAAGCGATGGAGTCAAACGGTGGCACCGGCAACGCTTCTTCCAGTAGCTACGGCCGAAGCAGTACTCGTTATCGCGAAAAAGCCGCTGAAGCGAATAACAAAATCAGGTCTCTTAAAGATGAACTGCAGACGATCAGCCAGGAGCTACATTCCCCCGAGATGAATATGGCCAAGGCGGCTTATGACGAGGCGGAGGCCAAGGCCCAGAAGGCCCGCAGCGAGTTAATTGACGTTAAAGCGTTGTTCGATGCCATGAACACAAAGCTGGAGTCGGCGTTCGGCGGAGACCCGGTCACCGTGCGATTGGGTGAGGAACTTGAACTCGCCAAAGCCCATGCCGAGGCCACTCGAAAACACGCGATAGAGAATATTTCAGACCGACGCTATTCGGATCTGATTAATAAACGAGACCGCCTTCAAGCTGAACTCCGCCCACAGTAGCGCGGCGATCTGGTTAAGAACTCGCCTCGATAGATTTGCCAAGCTTTTCCCACACCCGCTCAACCGTGGTCTTCAATATCTGTGTGGAGCGTCCATTGTGTGGGCGGTTTGCGTCCAATTCGCCTAGGTGCGGCAACGGCGAAGCGTAATAGCGCCCACGATCAGTATCACAAACGACGTGGGCTCGGGGACGGCCGAACCCGGGGGCGGCAGGGTGCCGGCGTTCCAGTTCCCTAACACAACGTTGAGATCTTCGATGCCAACGAAGCTGTCACCTGACGGGTCTGCGGCCGGGTCGCCTGGGGGGATAAGTGAATTCCATTCGCCAAGGACGATGTTCAGGTCAGTTATGCCGACGAAGCCGTCCCCGTCGAGGTCGCCAACGAGCGGGGTCCCGAATACATACCCCAGGTCCATCAGAACCGCGACCTCCTTGGGTGACCAGGTGTCATTGACGAAGCCGGTCGGGGAGGTCGGGGTCATTACGTCTGAGGGGTCGTCGCTGTGGCTGGGGTCGGAAGCTGCAAGCCCCACCCCACCGGCCGCTATTGAGAATGGTCCAGAGAAAGCGGTCCCCGATGCCAGGACTGAGGGGAATAGGCCTGGGCTAAACAAGGGCGTCCCGCTGGGATCGATCAACGGCGATCCACCGGAGGTCGTGACGAATGAATCGAACTTGGTGTACACGTCGGGGGTCGTCCCGTTGAACCCGGTGCCGGTGGTCCCGATGAAGCTGCCGTACCCCAGGATGTGTGTCAGCTCGTGGAGCATGACACTGCGGAAGTGGATCTCGGTAGGCTCGGGGGAACTGTCGGTACTCCATGAGTATCCCAGATCAACCACCATCGCCCCGTCGCACTCCACGCCGCCGCATGCGCCTGCGGTCCCCGGGTGTGGCAAGCCGTTGACGACCCGGTTGATCACCTCGCCATCGAAGAAGCCGAAAGAGCTGGGCAGATCCGCGTCGACGAACGTCGCACCCCCTGCGGCGGAGAACCCCGTCGCGTCGAATTCGGACGGCGCTACCCCGATTTTTACCGTGGCGGTGTGATCAAGTAAACCGCCGATCTCAGAAGCCATGTCCTCCAACACGAACTTGAAAGCGTCTCCCGAACCCGGAGCGTTGAACCCGACGCCTGCGGGGTCGAAGTAAGTAAACTCGAACGTGACCACGGCCTGAAGCGATGATGTGCAAACCATCAATACCACAGCCACAACTCCCAATCGCAATCCGCGAGTGCTCTGCATAGTCGTACTCCCCTATCCTGTGTTTTACCGGGCCCACTCACCCAGATAGAAATGACCCGCCATCTGGCCCCCATGATATCTCACTATGTTATGAGCGAGCGTCAACCCGCGCCAAGACAATTTCTGGAGATTTATGCAAATAATAGCCATGCGGGCCCGTGGGGTGTCCTTCACTCGTGCATGGCGGGTCGTGAGCCTCGATATGCCGTGTCCGGCTTTATTTTATAGCGTGTGTACGCTGCCGGGTTGCTCAACCAGTTTCGCCCAAACTTCATCCGAGGTGATCTTCGAGATCAGGGTCGCGTCATCCATGTGTTTGCGGTAGTTGGAGGCGAACCGCTGGGCGTCGGGCGGGCGCAGGACGGTTGATGAATGTTGATAGGGCCCGACGAGTGCGGGGTCGGTGGGGCCGAAGAGCGCGACGACCGGGCGGTTGAACCCCACAGCGATATGCAGCGGTGCCGAGTCATTACAAATCAACACGCGGGGCTCACTGAGCAATGCCATCATCTGA
>JAJDCT010000024.1 GCA_029260695.1 Phycisphaeraceae bacterium | reverse complement strand
TCGCCGCGGTCGAGCATGGCTTTGAGTTCAGACGGCGTGATGGATGGCGGGTTGAGATGATTCACCGCGAGAGTATAGGCTTTAAGAGATCAACTTTAGCGAACAGCGCCGGTGCCCCGCCGGTGTGGATGAAGACGATGGCGTCGTCGTTGGCGTACAACCCCGCGCGGATGTCGACCATCATGCCCGCAAACGCTTTGGAGGAGTAGACCGGGTCCAGCAGGATCGCTTCGGTGTGGGCGAGCAGCTTGATCGCTTCGAGCGCTTCGGCAGTTGGACAACCGTATTCGGAGCCGAACTGGGTGTCGTCACACAAGACCAGAGACGGGTCGACCGGGTCGGCGCCGATGTGGGCGGCGCACTGGTTCGCAAGCGTCAGCGTGTCCTGTGTGATCTCCTCGGCCCCGCCGGGGACGACGCAGTAGCCCTTGATGGTGTAGCCCCCGCCGAACAGCGCCTGGCCGACGAGCATCCCCGCCTGCGTGCCGGCGCTGCCGTTGGCGACATAAACACACCGGGGGCTGACGCCCTGCTCGGCAAGCTGGCCGTTCATCTCCTGGATCATACCGACGTAGCCCTGTGACCCGACCGCGTCGGACCCGCCGGAGACCACGATATAAGGCACACCGCCTTGGGCCTTGACGCGTTCGGCGATCTCCGCCATCTTCGGCTTGCGGTCCGGGCCCGTTGCGGCGTAGTGACAGTGCGCACCCAGCAAATCATCGATCAACAGGTTCCCCTGCAACGGCACATCATCATCGGGCGTATTCAAAACCAGCTCTGCTTGCATGCCACCTAAGCGCGCCGCGGCGGCGGCCTGCCTGACGTGGTTAGACTGCACGCCGCCCTCGGTGATGAAGTGGGTCACCCCTTTTTGTTTCGCGTCGGCGATCAGGTACTCGAGCTTGCGTGTCTTGTTCCCGCCAAACGCCAGCCCGGTCAGGTCGTCACGTTTGAGGTAGATACGCGGCCCGCCGAGCTCTTCGGTCAGACGGGGCATGAACTCCAACGGCGTGGGGAGCGTGGCGATGCGTTCGCGGGGGAGGCTGAAGAAGTCGGGCATGGTGTTGGGTCTGGGTTCGGGGTCTTGGTTCGTGTCGGGGTTAGCGGTGAAAGGCTCGGGATGGAAGGGGCTATCTCCTGATCCCTGAACCCCATACCCTAGACCCCATACCCCAACATTCTACCGCGCCGCGTGGAGGATGCCGTTGACGGCGAGCTTCCGGGCTGAATCGGTGTCGTAGCCGAAGACACCCCAATGGCCCACGCCTGCCAGTGCGGCCGTGAGGTCTTCCGGTGAATAGATGACTGCCGGCCGGTCATCGATCATGACCGCTTGCAGACGTGGTTCGTGCATCTTTCCCATCTGGCGCTGGGCGAACAGGCTGTAGCTAACCCGCCGGGTGTCGTAGGCGTCCATGCCCAAACCCTGGCCGGTGATGATCGGCGAATCGTCGGCAAGAGGCGTCGGCACCCGGTCCGGGAACAGCTTCACCAGCATCGCTTGCGCCGCCTCGACCGCGCCGGGCGTACCACCCGCCGCATCGAGCCAGAGCGTGCCCCCAGCCTGGACCCATGCACGCAACGACTGCGCTTCGTCATCCGTCAACACACCCCCGCCGACCGTCGTCAGGAACGCGACTCGCTCATCGGTCAGTTTATCCGGGGCAACCGTCCGCACGGCAAGACCCACGGCCTGGTCACGCGCCATCACAGCACGCAACTGCGACAACGCACCGGGTTCCGGGTCGTAGTCCCCGCCGTACCGGACGCGCGCCACCGCGGCCTCTTCGGCCGGCCAACTTGCAGGCGGCGCAATGTAATTCGTCTGCAATCGGACACGCCGAGGCTCCGTGCCAACAGAGAAGAGATAAATATTCGACAGTGCCACGAAGCTGTCGCCATAACGTTTCAGGTCATTCACCTGCAACCCCCGGCCGATGTCCTTGGTGAACGCGACCACTAACGGCCGAACCCCGTTGTGGGCCATCCGCATCGACACCGTCGGGCGGAGCTTGGTGTGAAAGCTGTAGAACGGGTGGAATTCGGCAACCGGCTCGAGCGCCCGGCCGGGATACAGGGCTTCAACTAACGCCTCCACACTCCCGGACAGCCGGCCCCAAGGTGCCTCAGGGTTAAACACCAGCATCCCCCCCGCGTCGATGTACTCACGCAACCGATCGACCTCGGCTTCGCTTAGAGTGAACGGCTCGTGGGTCGCCAGATACAGCAAAGGCGAGTCGGACAGTTCGTGCATCGGCTGGTCCAACCCAACGACCTGCCAAGCCGTATCGACTTCGTAAATGTCCGAGGCGTACTCCGCGAAGTTCCACAAGTCATTGGGCCGATTGTCCCACCGCCCCTGAAACCGCACCTTCGAGACCGCCACCGGCTCCAGAGCATTCGCCAGGTAAAGCATCGCAAAACCGGTGGACAAGAGCTTGCCCTGCTTGCCGCTGGTATCTTCCCACAACCCATCATCGCCCTGGCGGTTAAGCATCTCCGCGGTGATGTACCGGAACCAGTCGATGCCGTTAAACGTCCGCCGACCGGTCGCCCGACCGACACGCTGGACTGTCCACATGCTGTAGTACCAGTCCGCGCCCGGGCTCTGCGTAGGATCGAAGTTTTCATCGAGCCAGCGCAGGCCCTTGCGCAACTCGACAGAGACATTGTCCCGTGTCGGGTCGGTGAGTTTTGGGCCGTTGAGGTAGCGCTCGGTGAGTGTAAGTGACGCGACGCCTGCGGCGGTCATCGGGCCGTTCACCGTAGATCGTGTTGTCTTCGTACGTGCCTGCCGGGCATCGTCGCCACCCGAAGTAGCCAACATCCCCACCGCCCAGCCGGCGGCGTCGTCTCCGGGGGTCTTCTGCTGCGTCAAGCGCCACTGCTTGTCGATCGGCCCCCAAACTTTCTTGTGGTTCAGCTCGATCCCCGCCTGATCCGCACCCCACAGCCCCAACACGCCGTAGAACCCGCTGCCGTGATCGCCAAACCCGACGCTCGGGCCGCCGAAATACTCGCTGTTGAAGTTGCCCTTGTCCGTCACAGCCGACACCAGCCAATCCGCATCGCGCTGAACCCAAGGCCCAAACGATTCACCGGTCAGCCGCGACAACATCATCAACCGCATCCCCCGGTCGTAGGTATAAGGCGTGTCGCTGGACAACACCCAACTGATCCGACGGTTCAGCCGGGGGGCCTGATACGACTGGCCGGCCGCGAGCATCGCCCAGCAGGCCAGCGCGTGATTGCCTGTTTCATACACCACCTCCTGATAGCGGGGTGTG
>JAJDCT010000023.1 GCA_029260695.1 Phycisphaeraceae bacterium | reverse complement strand
GTGTACTTGTTGGTGTTATTAACTACGCCGTCGCAGCAGACCCAACCCACCGAGGCCAAGCAGCACCATGGTCGTCGGCTCGGGGATGTTCGAACCCCCGCCCGGCGGTGGTGGTGTGCCGGCGTTCCAGTTGCCAAGGACAACGTTGAGGTCTTCGATGCCGACGAACCCGTCGTTGGATGGGTCACCCTGTAGCAGGTCCCCGGACGTCACCGTCTGGTTCCAGTTGCCCAGGACGATGTTCAGGTCCGTGATGCCGACGAAGCCATCGGCGTCGAGGTCACCGATCAGTGCTGCTGTGAGAACGCCGACGCCGAACAGGCTGGCGTGGTCGAGGACGGCCCAGACGTGGTTGTTGACGGTATCGATGCCGTAGGCACCCAGGTCGGCGGGATCAAACACGCCTCCACCGGGTCCGGCGAGGTAGTCGGCGTATGAGCCGTTGAAGAACGTGGGCGTGCCGGCGGTGTTGCCGTCGATGGCGAGTTCCCAATCACCTAAGACCGTGTTGAAAACCAGAAGTTGAAGCTCAGACTCCAACGCGCCGCCGGGGATGATCCCGTCTTCGTAGGTCAGTTGCAGTGTGTATTGGTCGCCTGCCCCGCCGCCGAAGATCAGGTCCACGGCATCACCGATCAGGTCGGCGCTGCTGGGGTCGGGGTCGGGGGTGATCTGCATGGAGACGTTTTGATTGTTGGAACTCGTGCCGTCGATGAGCGTGGCGGCGACGTCGAATGTGTTGACGCCGAGGATGTGGAAGTAGGAGAACCCTGTGGAGATATTGGCGTTGTCGCTGGTCGCGTTGGAGTGGTCGAAGGTGAGGTCCCAAACCAAGTTGGGGACGGTTTCGGCGTCAGCAAGAAAGACCTCAATGTCGTTGTTGATGCCGGCGAAGGTGGTCATCTCGACCGAGGCGATGAATTGGCCGGTGCGAGTACCCGACAACTGTCCGAAGCGGTTGAAGAGGAATGTGGCTTCTTCGAACTCACCGGGCTTCACGGGGGTGCCTGGATCGAAACCCGAGGCCAGGTTAAACGGGCCCGTGGTCAGAAGGCCGGTGGTAAACTTCACCGAGGCACGGAAACCTCCGGCGGGCGCGGCGGCGTTGGAGAGTGTCGCCTTCTCGCCTAGTGACACAACGACCGGGCTAGCCGTACCAGAAAGCAGCGGGGCCTCGTGAAGCCTGACGCGCAGCGTGACGGTATCGACCGGGTCGGTTGGGTCGCCGTCGTTGATGACCTGGATATCGCTTTCGTAGGTGCCGGTCGGCAGCGATCGGTCGAGCGTGGCCAGGCCGGGGTTGAAGGTGGTTTGGCCGTCATTGATGGGTTGGCCTGAGACCTGGCCGGCGTCGGTCAGATCGCCGCCGGGGACCAAGGCGGTCGAAAAAGTCGTGTTGACGCCGGAGCCATTGGTTACCTCAACACCACGGCTGTGTAAGCCAACCCCGCGTAGCACAGACGACGAGTTCGTGCTGCCGTTGACATTGATCGCGCCGTTGTTGACGGAGGCGAACAGCTCGCCTCCCCCCCCGTTGCCGCCGCCCTGGCCGTTGGTGCCGAAGTTGTCGATGGCGAACTCACTGTTGTTGCCGTT
This sequence comes from Phycisphaeraceae bacterium, assembly GCA_029260695.1. Taxonomy (GTDB): domain Bacteria; phylum Planctomycetota; class Phycisphaerae; order Phycisphaerales; family Phycisphaeraceae; genus JAJRRS01. Next base: position 2,583 of record JAJDCT010000023.1, on the reverse strand, counting down.
CAAGAAGATGTCTTCGACCAAGATCTCCATATAGGCGATATCAACGAAACTGCCGCCGTCTACGTTGAACTCGTCGTCTACAAGAAAGCCGGTATCGAACTGCATGAAGCCTTCGAAGCCGGTGCTGCCACCGAGCCCCGTGAAGGTGTCAGGCAATTGATGACTGCTAAAGCTGGCTCTGCCGTCGGAGTCCTCAAAGTAGATACTGAGGAAGTCGGGAGCGGCGGGGACGCCGGCCTCGGACCATGCGAAGTCGAAGGCGACCTCGGTGACATCGCCGGGATTAAACGAGCTTAAGTCGAAGCCCACAATGCCACCGAAGCCGTTATCAAGCGGATTACCCCAGAGGGCGTCGCCATTGATCCGTGAGCCGTTTCCAAGTGACTGGTACTGGGAATCAAAGAAGACGGTGCCGCCGGTGTCGTTGAAAATGTCGACATTGTCGGGCGTGAAGAAACTGTCGAAATTGAGCAACCCGGTCGGTGAGGCGGGCCAACTGAAACCGTCGGCACCGGAAGAGAACTCGTAAAAGATTGTCTGAGCCTGGGCCGCAGAGCTGAGGCTATAGGCGATGAAAAAAACCAAGCCGGTAAGACCTAGTGTGCGTCGTGCCATTTCAATAACTCCTCTCCATACGGCGAGCGTATGGCCTGTGAATATGATCGGGAAAGGGTAGAACTACTCAGAGTCAGAGATGGCCCGCCCCTCCCACTCACCTGCCGGTGGGTATATAGATTAACCTATAAAAATACCCGCAAATGGGGTCGAATTCAACAATATTCTGGGTCTATACACCCAAAAATCGCGCCGATCTTACTATCATGGCCCCTCAGAACCCTCTCGGGGGTGGCCAGGTCAATGAGTAACATTTGAAGCTACTCTCGATGATTTATACAGACTACCTGGCTGAAAGAATTCACTTGCAGACCTTGGCCCAGCCGGGACAGGGCTCCCGGATTTGCCAGCCTAAGCACATGACAAAACCTCTTATAGACACACAAAAAAAACCCACGTCCGATGAACGTGGGCTTTCTTATTGTGATGCAAGGGGTTGGGTGGCTATTTTTTCTTGGGTTCCTCGGTCTTGATGACCACGTCATCGACCAGGCCGTAGTCCTTGGCTTCTTGAGCGCTGAAGAACTTGTCGCGTTCGGAATCTTCTTCGATCTGTTTGACGTCCTGGCCGGTGTGTTTGGCGAGGATCTCGTTGAGCTGTTGCTTGGTCTTGAGGATCTCTTCTGCCTGGATGATGACATCGGTGGTCTGGCCGTAGACCCCGCCGTAGGGCTGGTGGATCATGACCTTGGCGTGTGGCAAACAGTAGCGTTTGCCTTTTTGTCCTGCGGCAAGGACCAGGGCACCGCCGCTCATGGCCTTGCCGACGCAGACGGTCGAGACCTCAGAGGTAATGTGGTGCATGGTGTCGTAGATAGCGAGGGTGTCATCGACGGCCCCGCCAGGGGAGTTGATATAGAGACTGATGTCGATGCCGGGCTTGGTGTTTTCCAGGTGCAATAGCCTCATGATGATGCCGGTGGCGGAGGCGTGGTTGATCTCACCGACCAGGAAGATAACCCGGTTTTCCAGGAGCATCTCGTCGATGGTCATCTCGCGGTAGCGCTGCATGGGCGATGACGCGAACTGCGGGCTGGGGTGGTGTCCGGCCTGGGCCATGGCGGTTAGCGCGGTGCGTAGGCCCGGGGCGTTGATTCCGGGGGCCTGGTTCTGGTCTGGTGTTTTCGGCAAGTCGTAAGCGCTCATCCGTGAATCTCGCTTTCAGCGTGGGGCGGGTTATTAGAGGGCACATGATAGCGGCTTGGGCGAGGCGATGGGAATTAGGTATTGGGGATTCGGAGATAGCCGGAGGCCAAATCCAGATCAGCGATAAAAAAACGGACGCCCTGGTTGGAAGGCGTCCGTCGAGCAAGGGTCTGGTTTAAACTACCAGAGAGTTTCCTGGGATCGGGTCAGTCGGTTGGGGTCGTGGGTATGAGCGCCCCCGATTAGCTGTTGTGTGAATCGTCGTCCCGGTCAGAGGTGTCTTCCTCCAGCATCTTACGGAGGTAGCGGTTTTCCCGGCGGGTCGCCTCGAGATCGAATACCAGGTACTTGATTGACAGCCGCAGGTAATCCAACGATTCCTGGAGGTCGCCGACCGTTTTCTTGAGCTTCTGGTGCCGTTCTTTGGTCTTCTCGGCTATCTTTTCCAGCTTTTCGCGCTCGGCCTTAGGCAGGGTCGAGATCTCGCCCATCAGCTCGGTCAGTTTGGTTTGGAATGTCTTTTCATCCATGGTTACTAACTCCTTTTCCGTCACCAACCCGCCATTGGGCGCGACGATTAAGGTGTTACAACGGCCTTGCCAATGATAGACGCCTGGCGATCTGCCGCCTCGATCCGTGTTAATATCATTATTGACAATGATTTAAAGCCCGTGAGATTCTGTTTCCAAGTGATGACGGATAAATGGGCTGTGGGTGGATGGGGCCCTGGAGCAACACCCATGGCTCGCCAAGGAGAATCTGGGGGGCTCTAAACGCGGCCTACAGCTAATTTTATGTGACGGTGCGGCCACACCACCCGTC
>JAJDCT010000022.1 GCA_029260695.1 Phycisphaeraceae bacterium | reverse complement strand
ATCGCGGGATTGGTCAAGGGCGCGTCCAAGGGGGAGGGCCTGGGCAATAAATTCCTCACCCACATCAAGAACGTCGATGCTGTGCTGCATGTCGTGCGCTGCTTCGAGGACGACGACATCGTGCATGTCGATGGCAAGGTGGACCCGATCCGTGACATCGAGACGATCGACACGGAGCTGATGCTTTCGGACCTGGCGACGGTCGAGTCGGCGATGGACAAAGCGGTCCGCACGGCACGCACCGGCGATAAAGACGCCAAGGCGCGGGTCACGATGCTGGAGGCCTGCGAGAAACGGCAGGCGGACGGGCAGCCAATCCGCGGGAGAGAGCTCGATGAGAAGCAGATGGTGGAGATGAAGAGCTTCGGGTTCATCACCGCCAAGCGTGTCCTGTATGTGGCGAATGTGGACGAGGATGACCTGCACGGGGAGGGCGGGTTGGTCAAGCTTGTCCGCGAACGTGCGGAGGCCGAGGGCGGGGCGGTGGTCCCGGTGTGTGCGAAGCTGGAGAGCGAGTTGGCTGAGTTGGATGACACCGACCGGGCTGAGTTGTTAGACGGCGTCGGGCTTGATGAGCCGGCACTTAGTGCGCTGGCGCGTGGGGCTTACGGGCTGCTTGGTTTACAGAGCTATTTCACGGCCGGGGAAAAAGAGGTCCGGGCATGGACTATCCCCATAGGCGCCACCGGGCCCCAGGCGGCGGGGGTGATCCACACCGACTTTGAGCGCGGGTTCATCCGTGTAGAGGTCTACTCCGTCGATGACCTGGAAGAACACAAGGCCGAGAAGGCGATCAAAGAAGCGGGGAAGATGCGTGTCGAGGGCAAGGACTACGTCATGCGAGACGGGGATGTCTGTCACTTCTTGTTTAATGTCTAGGCCGGTTTCACCTTATCTATAGCGTTGTACAACGGTTTAGCCCGGGCGGCCGCGCCCGAAGTACGCCGCGTGGCCACGGCGGCTAAACATCACCCGCTACGGTTAAAATTAAACCGCTCTAGCGTTGCTAAACCGTGGAGGCCTCCCTCCGCTTGCGTGTTGGCTGCATGCCTAAGTCTTCAGCGCGGACAGCGCCGCCTGACAGACGGTCCAGGCGTAAGCGAACGCGAAGACTATTTGCGCCACCAGCGCAGCAAGCACCGCCAGGCAGCCCAACAGCGGGACAAACATCAGGAATGTAAGGATGACGATCATGAAGAACGTCTTTAATAAGAACTCTGTGCGTTCGTATAGGCTGTCGTCATCGAGATAGACCGAGAGCTTCTGGAGGAAACCCAGGAAGCAGCCGGCACCGATGAGGAACGGGCCGTTTATAAGTGCCTCAAGAAACTGCGGGACGGCTCCCATAGAGATCGCGATAAGAAACGCTGTCCCGCCGAGGTAGCAGGCGATCGATGCGATCAACAGCCCCCGCCCCGCGTCTGCGGGCGCGGCCAAACCAAGGAACGGCCCGATTACGAGAAGTGGCAAACCACCCAGCGTCGCCAGCCCGCCGATCATGACCATGATATCGCCCGTGGAATTCCCGCTGGCCGCCATCCCGGCCCCGATCCCCGCTAGGCCGAGGCCCAGGACCAAGGCCAGGTAACCCAACCCGTGTATAGCAAGGCCGGCACCGGTGATCTTGACGCGGACGGCGCTTGAGGTGTTCTCATGTGACGACGCCCAGCCCGGGACGATCGAAGTCTTCCCGGCCTTCTTCCCTGACTGAAGGTTGGTGCCGCACTGGATGCACAGGGCGGCGGTGTCGACGACCGCGGAACCACAAGAGGGGCAGAACTTGCCTGACGTGGTTGCCGACACGGGTGCAGGAGCGTTCCCATCGGATGTGCCCAGCAGCGCCATCAGGTCCGGGCCGTCGTCGACTTCGTCCGTATCTGCTTCCAGGTGGTAGGGATCGGGCTCTTCAATCAGCGGCGCTTCGACGGCAAACTTCTCGCCGCACTTACAGCGGACGCGTTTGCCCTCAAGCTCCGGCTTATAACGAAACCGTCGGTCACAATACGGGCAGGCGAACATTTGATCGTCGTCATGCATACAAAACCCCCAATAGCGAAATGGTCATCAATCTGTCGGGGACTTGACCCCGGATGCTCCCGGATGCCCCCGGATACGCCCGGGTCCTAAGGCAGACCCTTGATAAGCCGGGTCATCTGTTCGGTCAGCGTTTGAGCAGTTGCTCTCTCTGGATCATGACTTTCAGCGTGTGGCAGACCAGCTCGACCTGCGTCTCGTCCATTCGGTTGAAGAAGGGCAGTGCGATGGTGCGTTCGCTGATGGATTCGCTGGCGGGGTAATCGCCCTTCTTGTAGCCGAACATCTCGCGGTAGAAGGGCTGGAGGTGGATGCAGGGGAAGTAGTTGGAGGCCCCGATCTCATGGCGTCGCATGCCGGTGATGATGCGGTCGCGTTCGGTGTGGGCGTATTGATCGGAGAGGCGGACGACGAAGACGAACCAGGACATGTCTTCTTCGGTGCCGGGCTTGACGTTCGGCAGGATCAGGTCGTCGAAGTCCATCAGTCGGCGCATGTACATGCCCGCGACATTACGCCGAGCGGCGAGGAAGGTGTCGAGCCGCTCCATCTGTGAGCAGCCCAGAGCGGCTGTGATCTCAGACATCCGGTAGTTGTAGCCCATGCGTTCGTGCGCAAGCCAGGCGCCGGATTTATTGGCGTCGCCCATGTGGGCATCGACGGGTCGGCCCTGGTTACGCATGGATCGGCAGAGGTCCGCCAGGCGGTCGTCGTCGGTGACGATCATCCCGCCCTCGCCGGTGGTGATCTGTTTGTTGGGGTAGAACCCGAAGACCGCTGCACGTCCAAAGGAACCGACGGGCTTGCCCATGTGGACACCGCCGAGCCCCTCGCAGGCGTCTTCGATCAGGATGACCTCGTGTGCGCCGGCGATCTGTGCAATCCGGTCCATGTGCCTGGGGTTGCCGAAGATTTCGACGGCGATGATGGCCCTGGTTTTTTCGGTGATCGCGGCTTCGAGCCTGGCGGGGTCGAGGTTCAGGCTGGAGGGGTCGATGTCAACGAAAACAGGTTTGGCGCCGGCCATGAGGATGCAGTTGGCGCTGGCAACGAAGCTGAAGGGTGTGGTGATGACCTCGTCGCCGGGCCCGATGCCAAGCGCCTGCAGGACCAGGTGCAGACCCGCCGTGCCCGAAGACACGGCCACGCCTTGGGTCCTTCCGCTGCGCTCGGCGACCATCTGTTCAAACAGATTCTGTCTGGGCCCGATGCTCAGCCGGCCGGAACGCATCACAGAAGTCACAGCCTGGATATCGGCTTCGATGATATCGGGCTGGCTCAGAGGGATTTCACTCATGGGTTCGTTTTTCCAAGCACACGGGCAAGCGTTTGCTCGGCAGCGCCGGTGCGTTTTAGGTATAGCCAAGCAGCCTGCACACGCAACGAGTCCTCAAGCCGACCCCCGCCCCGGGCGTGCAGTGCAAGGGCATTCAACTGATCGGTGTCCATCGGCTTGTCTGCCCGGGCAAGCAGCAACAGCGCCAGCCCCTTGGCATCCATGCTGTTCAGTTGGTCTTCGATGCCTTCGACCACGTCCACCGCATCCACGGACCTCGTGCGGATCAGCCCAAGAAGGATCGCCTGGGCCAGTAGCTTGTCGGTGTCTTGATCGGTGAGGATCGGACGCAGCAACTTCACCGCAGCGTCGGGGTCCCTCTCGTACAGTGCCTGCGCTGCCTGGACGGCTTCATCCAGTCGCCGGGCCTTGCCACGCTGGGGGCTGTGCTCATAGGCGAGTACCAGGCCAAGCAGGATGACCTGGGCATCGAACTCGTTGGCGTGCTCCTGCGCGAACACCAGGGCCCAGGCGTTGATCATCGGGTGGCCAAACTCAAGGAGCGCCGCCACCGCGTCTGCGACATTGGAGGAATCCGAGGCGATATGCCAACCCGCCTCGCCGATCGACCGGAGCATCGGGTCGTCGCTCGCTTTGATCGACTCAAACAAGTCGGGCTCAAGCCAGGGCGAAAGATGTAACGCCGTGAGCGCCAAGCGGACTCGGCCGGCGGCTGAGTCCTTCGCGTTGTCGTAATACGTTTGCCAGAGAGCCACCGCGCCGGGCTCGCCGAAGCGCAGCGCGATACGAAGCGCCAACAAACCAAGCAAGGGATCAACCCCGGGCTCTGTTGCGATTTCTAAAGCCCACGGCGAGATCCGGTTGAAATGGTGCTTGTTTGATGTCTGCAAGAGCATCGCCCGGACCGTATCCCGCTGTGGGTCGTCGGATGTATCTACCACGGATCGCAGGTGATCCAGGCCGACAGAGTCTTCCAGTTGCACCAGGAGCAGCGCCGCAAGCGCACCGGCACCGATATTCTTCGCATTGGAGATCGCATCGTGGAGCGTGGCGGTATCACGAAATCCGCCGGTCTCAATCAGGCGGACAGCAACCAGCGTCTTGGCTTCATCAGCCAGCCCATCCCATTTCAGTAGTTGAGCGGCTTGCTCGTGGTCGAGAAGTTCGCCGTCCATCGCCGCGGTGATGACCGTGCTCTGCACGAGAGGGTCATCGATTTGGGCGATCAACGCCAGGTCAACCCGGTTACCTTCGCTGAGTTCCGCGAGTCCGAGGATGCCGTGGATCTTCAGCCCCGGGTGTTCGGAGGTGGCCAGAGTTTCAAATAAAGGCTTGGTCGTGGGGTCGCCCAAATGGCGGATGGCCTTGAGCAGCAGATTGTGCTTGCCTCCGCGGTCGACGACGGTGCTCTGGGACATCAGCAAAACAGCCGCGTCCATCACATCGCCCTGGGTGTCAGCCAACGCGGCGGATGGGCCGAGGGACGCGGGCCACCAACCCCCGGGCCAACCCGTGTTCGGCAGGGCGGTCAGCGCCGCCGCTATGTATATCCAACCTGCCTTGAGCGTCATAGGCCATAGTTTACGCGATCGGTCCAGACGATTCAGGTCGGCCCCAGCGTGCTACTGCACGCCCCGATAACCTCAACTACCAAGCAGGTCTCCCCAGGTTCCCTCCGCAGAAGATTGACCGGCGATGCCGCTGCGGCGACGATAGCGGTTTCATGGCCTACGAAAGAGAAAATATCCACAGCCTGAGCCCTTACGTCCCCGGCGAGCAACCCGTGGACATGAAGGTCGTCAAGCTGAACACCAACGAGAACCCGTACCCCCCAGCCCCGGGGGTGCTCAAGGCGATCGCGAGCGTCGGTGCAGACGCACTACGACGCTACCCCTCGCCGACCGCGGACGGGTTCCGTCTTGCCGCGGCCGACCTGCACGACCTGGACCCCGATCAAGTGATCGCGACCAACGGGGGCGACGAGTTGTTACGCCTGGCGCTGACCGTGTTCTGCGATCCCACGGGCAACAGTGGAGCCGGTGGGATCGGCGAGACCTGGCCGACCTATTCGCTCTACGACGTGTTGGCACGGATACACGACACGCCAATCATCCGCGTGCCCTTAGAGGAAGATTGGTCTATCCCACAAGGCTTCGCGGGTCGGCTCAACGACGCGGGGTGTCGGCTGGCACTGGTCGTCAGCCCTCACGCACCCTCGGGTCGATACGAGTCATGCGAGCGGCTGCGACAGATCGCGGCTGAGTTTAACGGCGTGCTGCTGGTTGATGAAGCCTATGTAGACTTCGCCCGACTGGATGCCCTCGAACTGATCCGCGGTGACGGAACGATGGACAATGTCCTGCTGCTTAGGACGCTGAGCAAGGGCTACTCGCTGGCCGGGCTGCGCTTTGGTTATGGGCTTGGGCACCGTAATCTGATCGAGGCGCTCGACAAGGCACGCGACAGCTACAACACCGATGCTCTAAGCCAGGCCGCAGCCGTCGCCGCCCTGAGTGCCCAGGACCAGGCCCGCGCATCCTGCGGCAGAGTCGTCGACGAGCGTCGGCGGGTCGGCGATGAATTGGCTCGACTAAGCTGGTGGGTCTGGCCCAGTGACAGCAACTTCATCCTCGCAAAGCCCCCCGAATCAGGGCCCAACGCACGGGATATCTACGAATCGCTCAAGCGGGAAGGGGTATTCGTGCGATACTTCGATCAGGACCGCCTGCGGGACAAGCTGCGGATCACGATCGGGACGCCTGAGCAAAACGACGCCCTGCTAAGAGCCCTCACCGCCAGGGCCTGACTCGACCACGAGTTTCTCGGCCCACCCGGGGCCAGGCTCCACGGATTTTCAACCATGCCAACACGCACCGCATCCATCACACGCAAGACCAACGAGACCGACATCACCGTCGATCTCAACCTGGACCCGGCCAAGACCGGCGAATACGCCAACAAGACCGGCGTCGGGTTCTTCGACCACATGCTCGACCACGTCGCGCGTCACGGGAAGTTCGGCCTGAAAGTCTCCGCAACAGGCGACACACACATCGACGACCACCACACCGTCGAGGATGTCGGCATCGTCATGGGCCAAGTTCTCGAACAAGCACTCGGCGACAAGAAGGGCATCGAACGCTACGGCTTCGCGTCGGTCCCGATGGACGAAGCGCTGGCACGGGTCAGCATCGACCTGTCAGGCCGGGCGGCGCTGGTATTTGATGTAACGTTCAAAGACTCGTTCGGGAAGATCGGTTCGTTCGACAACCAGCTCGTCCGCGAGTTTTTCAATGCCGTGGTCAACGCCGGGAAGTTCAACTGCCACATCGAGGTCATCCGTGGCGAGAACGACCACCACATCGCCGAGGCGATATTCAAGGCCTTCGGCCGGGCGTTGCGGGTAGCCGTCAACGTCACCGGCAACGATGTCCCCAGCACGAAGGGCTCGCTGTAGCCTGGTGGGGTGCCGGTCATCGTGTAGCATTGGCGCCTTGCCTGTGGCATTCAAACTAATCCTGAAACACCCACTAAAAAGTCTTGTTAACTGTACCTCTGCGCGTTAGGCTTCGGATGTCCGGTCCCTTACAACCCAATCGCGATGGAGACCAGCTATGACCAGGTGCGAGCGAAGGCGTTTGGCGTGTACGGCTATGTTGCGTGCCTGGGGTTTGCGTGGGGTTTTGCTGGCGGGGGTGGTGATGGGGGTTCATGCTCCGGCGTGGGCCCAATTACCGACCGGCTCGGCGAGTAGCCAACGGGTCGGGGTGTCGGACGTGGACCGTCGCATCACCTGGGTGCACTGGTGGGAGGCGAACCGCGACACCTACCTGATGCAGGCACTGAAACGCGAAGGCCGTGCACAGCGAAAAGTGCCCGCTGATGCTGAATTCTTAAAGCAGGCTGTCGACGCCTTGATCGAGTCGACAAAGCTTGACGACTCGGAGGAGCCGGGCCTGACACGGGTCCGCGTGGCCTCGACGATGTCGCTTGGGAAGATCGGCACCGATGCGGCGGTCGACAGATTGATCGAATTGACCGCGGACCCACAGCAGACCGTCCGGACCGCGGCGTGGCTTGCGATCGGTGCCAGCGGGCATGATCGGGCCAAGCAGGAACTTCTCGAACCCAGCACGACTCTAAAAGCCAACGATCGTTCGGCGCGAGCCGCCGCACTTGGTTTACTAAACCGTGGCAACACCCAGGCTATCGATATCCTTAAGAAGGAACTGGCTGACGCCCAGGTGTTTGACGATCAGCGTGTGATCCTGCAGTCATTGAGGCTCCTGCACGCGCCCGATCTCGCAAAGATCGGCCGCGAGGTTCTCAGGCGAACCAATTCTGTCAACGTTGCTTCGGAAGCGATCCTGGGCATCGGGATGGACCCGAAACCGGACGATGCGGAACTGATGCTGGCTCTGCTTAGAGGCGGGTCGCCCGTCAATAGTTTTGCCTACAGCAACAACGGCCTGACTTCCGAAACCTGTTTCGCAGCTGCCCAGGTACTGGACGGGTACGCGGGTTTTATTACAGACAACCGGCTGCGACGTGTGCTGACGAAATACGTTTTCAAAACGACACCCAACGGTGTGGGCGACTACTACCGTGGGGCGGCCCTGCTTTCACTGATCCCCCTGGCAGAAAGGGAAGACGAGCATGTTTTCGAGGAGGCGTTGGACGGTCGGACCCGGGTGAGTGATATAGATGAAAGGACCGATGCTCGCCACGAGTTGCCCAGGGAGCGAGAATTCAGGCGTCTTGACGACCCGATCCGGGGCTACGCCGCGATCGCGATGGGGATGTATCTGGTGCGGTTCACCGATGAACTACCTCAACAACAGGCCGTTCCCGTGGGGTATCCACACGAAATCGAACGAGCGAACCGGCGCTTCCTGAACCATCTAAATCGTTTGTTGTCGAACTCTCACGAGTCGCCCGATCTCCGTGCGGCGGCGGCGATGGGGCTTGCTTTCAGCGGGCACCCTGACGCTGCCGAGATGATCGCCAAGGCGCTCCAAGAGGCTGACCCGGATGAACTCATGGTGATCGGTTATGGCACGCTTGCGATGGCGTTGCTGGGTGACGAGAGGGCCGCGATCCCGGCGGGTCGTTACCTCAAACAACTGGGTAAGTCGCGGGGAGCCCAGCGATTCAACCCCGACAACGCGACCCATGACGTCCTGGGCCTGCGTGCGATGGCGCTGGCACTGGGCTTAGTGGGGGGGGACCAGGCCGCATCGGCTCTATCAGATGCTTGGGCGACAGACCCGTGGCTGAGTCTGGAGTCGGCCAAGGCATTGGGCTGGGTCGAGGATGACCGATTGGCAGAATCTTTGATCGCCTCGCTGCTGGAAAATCCCAAAGAGCCCGAGGCGGCGCTTGCCGCAATGGGCTTGGGTGAGTTGTTCGAGTCCGCCCGGCCGTCAAGGCTTGCACGTCTCTCCGTTGGAAGCAACTACACGTATTCCTACGCCAACACGCCCACCCCACAGGTGCTGGTCAGTGACAGCAACACGTCATGGAGTGCGAATGGCATGTGTGGAGCAGCTTTACTTAACGCTGTTGCCGATCCAACCTTCCAAGCGGTTTCAAACGTGTACTTGTATGAGGTGTTGCTCGGCCCCTGACCGGTTTACCCGGTCGCCTTGAACTTCCCCCTTGCCCTTGCGATGCCGCGCTTGTTGGATGCCAGGTGTTCAAGGATGTGGTGGATGGACTCGGCCTGATCGGGCTCGCCGATGGCTTGGGCGATCTCGCCTGGGTCCAGTGCCTGACCAGGGTTGCTCTTAAGGTGAGCGACGGCCTTGTGCTGGATGTCGAGCACGGCGGCGGCGGCTTTCTTGCCGGCTTCAACGCCGGGCTGGTGGTAAGCATTGATGTTTACCAGGGTCGCGTAGAAGCCCACGGCCCGTTCGTACAGCGCGATGAACGCGCCCAGCGTCCGGGCGTCGAGTTTGTCGGCGGTGATGGTGACCGAATCACGACCCGACTCGAACAACGCCGTGCGTGTGCCCTGCCAGAAGCCGTTGAGGTAGTCGCCGGGGGTGACGCCGCTTTCGACCTCTAATGGGGCCGTTCTGCCGGGGCGGGCGGTGTCTTGCAGCACGACGATGAAGTTGGCGAAGAAATTATTCAGCCCGTCACGGAGCTGCTGGACGTAGGCGTGTTGGTCGGTCGAGCCCTTGTTGCCGTAGACCGCGATCCCCTGATTGACGGTGTTGCCGTCGAGGTCGTGCTCCTTGCCCAGGCTCTCCATGACCAGTTGCTGGAGGTAGCGAGACAGCAGAAGCAGGCGGTCTTTGTACGGCAGGACGACCATGTCCTTCTCGCCGCGGCCGTTGGTGGCTTCGTGCCACATCAGCGCGAGCAGCGCGGCGGGGTTCTTGGCAGTTTTCTTATCGCGAGTAAGCGAGTCCATCTTCGCCGCACCATCAAGGAAGGCTTGGATGTCCAGGCCCTGAAGCGCCGCGGGTAGCAGGCCCACGGCCGACATCACGCTGGTCCGCCCACCAACCCAATCCCACATCGCGAACCGCTTGAGCCAACCCTCATTCTCAGCAACCTTATCGAGGTTCGAGCCTTCCCCTGTCACGGCGACGGCCTGCTTGGCGAAGTCAAGACCCTTGTCGGCAAAGAAGGCCTGGGTCAGCAACATCCCGTTGCGTGGCTCGGGCGTCCCGCCAGACTTGGAGATGACCACGGCCAGGGTTGATTTCAGCCGGCCACCTAAACCCGTGAGCACGCGCTCGATCCCGTCGGGGTCGGTGTTGTCGATGAAGTGGACTTTTAGTTTATCGCGTTTGGTCCCAAGGCAGTCTGCGACCAGTTGCGGGCCCAGCGCCGAACCACCGATGCCGATCAGTAATAGCTCGGT
>JAJDCT010000021.1 GCA_029260695.1 Phycisphaeraceae bacterium | reverse complement strand
AGGCTTGTAGTCGAAGAATCGCTGACCGCGATCGGGCCACGGCGTAACCAGATGCTCGCAGAGAAAGCGGGGCTCATCTCCTCAGCGGACATCGCCCAAGAAGATCTCGACCGCTGCTTCATCAAGAGCCCGATCGACGGGGTGATCCAGTACGTTGATGTCGAGGTCGGTGAGAACCTGGCACTTGGCCAGCGTGTCGCCCGGGTCGTCAACCTCGAACGTATCCAGACCCCGCTTAGCCTCGCGGCAAACGCCAGGGCACACATCCTTGTCGGCGACTCGGTGCATCTGACATCGACCGCGGACCCGGGCCTGTCCTGGGACGGCACGGTCACACGCATCGCACCGGAAGACGACCCGGCCACGCGCACTTTTTCTGCCTATGTTGAGGTTACAAACCCCCAGTCAGCTTCTCAGTCCACCACACCGGACACAAAGAGCACACAATCCCAACTCGCGCCGGGCGTCTTCGTCAGCGGGGTCGTCATGGAAGCAGGCATCCGGCCACGCATCGTCGTCCCCAGACGGTCGATCCGCACCGAGCGGGTCATGCTCGTACACGACGACATGATCCTAAGCAGCAAGGTCATTGAAGACTACGCATTCGACGGGCCACTGCCGACGTTTGGCCTGCCCGACGAGCAGTGGGCGGTCCTGGATAGCGGGGTTCAAGAAGGCGACTTGGTCGTCCTGAACCCGACCCGATCACTGAGCGACGGCCAGCAGGTTCAACCTGTCCAGGTCAGTGAAAGTACTTCGGCCGACCGGGCTGCTGCGCTACTAAGCGGTCCCAGCCAGACGGTGGACTCAAATGGGGGAGACACGAAGTGAGCCTGGCACGCTTCGGGGTCCGCAAGCCGGTCCCGGTCAACCTGCTGATGACCGCGATCCTGCTGGCCGGGCTGGTATCGGGGATGTCGTTGCGGCGTGAGTTCTTCCCCGAATCGGACCCGGACATGGCGACGGTCCGCCTGCCGTACCCCGGCGTGACCCCGGACGAGCTCGAAGAGACCCTGGCGATCAAGGTCGAAGACAAACTGATCGACCTGGACGAGATCAAGGAGATACGCTCGACCCTGACCGAGGGGGGCGGCGGGATCACGGTGGAGTTCCACGAGGATGCCGACCCGGACGAGGCGTTAGACGAGATCGAGCGTGCGATCGACGCCTTGACCGACCTCCCCGAAGAGTCGGAGAAGATCCAGGCCCAGTTAATGGAGCCCAAGCTCCCGGTGATCCGGGTCGCGCTGTACGGCGATCTGGACGAGCAGGCGATGAAGCGCGCGATCCGGGGGGTCCGCGACGACCTGCGTGAACTACCCGGGATGGGCGAGATCCTTGTCGAGGGTGTCCGCGACTACGAGATACGGGTCGACGTCCGTTCGGGCGCGCTGCTGGAGCACGGCCTGAGCCTGCCGAAGGTCGCCGATACCGTCCGCCGATGGATGACCGATATCCCAGGCGGCACCGTCCGCACCGGCACGGGCAACGTCAAGGTCCGCACCATGGGTGTCGACGAGAGCGCCTCGCGGATACGCGACATCCTGCTGACTTCCGACACACAGGGACGAAGCGTCAGACTCGGCGATATCGCAGACGTGACCGATTCCTTTGTGGACGAGCAGCTGTACTACCGATTCAACGGCCAACCCGCTGCCAACCTCACCGTCTTCAAGGTCGGCGAGCAGGACATCGTGAAGATCGCGGAGATGGTCAGGGCCTACGTCGACGGACAAAACGCAAAGCCGTTCATTCCCGCGTCGATACCCGAGCGTCTGGCGTCACGGTTCCCCTCAATGAAAACCACGCTCGGTGGGATGGACCGGATGGCCGCCTGGGAGCTCGGCGGAGCCACGCTACACCCCCTGCCCGCGGGCGCTTCGCTGGTCACCAACACCGACCTGGCGCGTTTCGTCGAGGGCCGGCTCGAACTGCTTTTGCGAAACGCCAAGTACGGCGCGATCCTGGTCTTCGCCACGCTGCTGCTATTCCTGAACTGGCGTGTGGCGATGTGGGTCGGCGTGGGGCTGGTCACCGCGATCATGGGGACGCTCGTATTGATGTCCTGGCTGGATGTGACGCTGAACCTGCTGACGATGTTCGGGCTGATCGTCGTGCTGGGGCTACTGGTCGACGACGCGATCGTTGTCGCAGAAAACATCCAGGCAAGACATGACCGCGGCGAGCCGTCACTGGAAGCGGCGGTGAACGGGACGGACCAGGTCTCTTGGCCGGTGGTTGCGACGGTGATGACCAGTGTGGTCGCGTTCCTGCCGTTGACCTTTATTAAAGGACAGATCGGCGACCTGCTGGGCGCGCTGCCGATGGTCGTGGCGTGTGCTTTGATCATGAGCCTGATCGAGTCGCTGCTGATCCTCCCGGGCCACATGGGCCACAGCCTGGCCAAGCGCGACAAGTCCCACCCCGGCAAGAGCGTCAGCTTCATCCGCCGGCTGGAAAAATGGCGAGACTACATCGTGCTGGACCGGATCATCCCCGCCTACGGCAAGATGATGGGCGTGCTGCTTCACTTCCGCTACATCGCCGTAGCCGGCGCGATGTTCATGCTGATTGTCTCGCTTGGGATGGTCAAGGGCGGGCATGTCGGATTCAACTTCCTGCCGACCAGCGATTCCGAGACACTCATCATCGACGTGAACATGCCCATCGGCTTCCCGATCGAGCAGACCAACAAAATCGTCCAGCGGATCGAACAAGCCGCCATCAGCCAGGACGAGTTCAAAGGCATCGGCTCGGTCATCGGCCAGCGCGCCAATGTCGACACGGGAGCCGCCGAGGCGTTCGCGCCCCACGTCGCACAGATCTTCGTCGAGCTCAAACCCGTCGAGCAACGGACCCGCGAATCGTCCCGGGTCATCGAATCGATCCGCCAGGCCCTTGAAGGCCAGGTCGATGAGGCCGAGCGGATTACATATTCAGAGATCAACGGCGGGCCGGGTGGCAAGGACATCACGATCCGTGTCCGCGGCGAATCACCCGAACGGCTCGAAGCCGCTATCAACGACCTGCGTGCCTGCCTCGCCGGGTACGAGGGTGTTCACGATATCTCTGACAACAACGACGTCGGCCAGGTCGAGCTGCAGCACCACGTCAAGCCCGAAGGGATCGCGCTTGGGTTCACTTCCGAGGAAGTCGCCCGGCAGGTCAGGGGTTTCCTCTTTGGGATCGACGCCCACGTCTACGCAGCCGACCAGGAAGACATCGACGTGCGCATCCGCGCGGATGAGGACACACGCCGCAGCCTCTACGCCATGCAAAACGCCTGGCTGGTGAGCCCCACGGGGCAATCCGTCCCGATGAACCAGGTCGCCGACTTCACCGAGAGCCTGACCTACGCCACCATCCACCGCTTCAACCGCCAGCGTGCGATCACGCTGGAAGCCAGCGTCGCACCCGATATCAGCCCCGAAAAAGTCATCGATGAGTTGACGCAGCCCGTGACCGAGAAGACGGGGTGGTTGCGTAAGTTTGGGCTCGGCACGACCAAGGTCATCGGGCCGAGCCCGCTGGATCAGGTCCGTGCCAACTACCCCGACGTCACCCTCGAACTCGCCGGCCGACAGCAGCAGATGGCCGACGCTTTTTCGTCGCTGCCCCTAGGGTTCGCGGCCGCGGCCGTCATGATTTATGTCATCCTCGCCTGGCTGTTCTCAAGCTACTTCCAACCCCTGGTCGTCATGCTCGTGATCCCCTTCTCACTGGTCGGGGTAATCTGGGGGCACCTGCTGCTGGGCTACGACCTGACTTTCCTGAGCCTGATCGGGTTTGTCGCGCTGTCTGGGATTGTCGTCAACGACTCACTGATCCTCGTGGAGTTCTACAACAAGATGCGCCGCGAGGGCAAGGCAGTCCGCGTCGCGATGATTGCCGCAGGCAAGGCCCGTCTGCGCGCGATCCTGCTGACTACGATCACAACCGTATTAGGGCTCACCCCCCTGATTCTGGAACGGTCTTTCCAGGCTAAGTTCTTGATCCCGATGGCGATTTCAATCGCGATGGGGCTGATCTCCGCAACCGTCTTGATCCTCATCGTGCTGCCTTGCGTGATGGTGATCTTTGATGATATCGCCGGCGTGCTGTATTACTTGTGGCATGGCACACCCCGCCCGATCGAACAACATGCCGCCATTGCGGTGACCGCTGGAGCCGACCATGACACGCCCAAGACATCGTAGATACATGGACAGACAGTTCACCGCCGCTGCGCTGCTCGCTTCGGCGATCCTCGTCGGTGCCGTCGCACTCACCCAGGCTCAAAACACGGGCGGTGACAAGCCCGGCGGCCCGGACCTGTCCCGCTTCGAGGGGATCGCGTACCCCAGCAAGCAGGTCGTCCTGAACGCCCCGATCGATGGCAAGCTGGCTTCGATCCTGTTCGAGGAAGGTGACACGGTCAGTGAAGGCGATCTGCTGGCGCAGATGGATGACGCCGAGCAGCGTGTGGTGGTCGAGTCGGCCAGGCTCCAGACCGAGAGCCAGGCCGAGATCAACCGGGCCCAGTTCGCATTGGACGAAGCGGTGATCCTATTGGAACGCTCGACCGAGACATTCCAGAAAGACGCCGCCAGCGAATGGGAGGTCCGCCGGGCCCAACTCCAACGCGACCAGGCCGACGCCGACTTGCAGATCGCCCAGGACCGCAAGATGCTCGCCGGAGCGAACCTGAAACTCGAAGAGGCCCGCCTGAACCGCCTGCGTCTGTTGGCCCCGTTCGATGGGGAGGTGATCGAGCGCAACGCCGAGCCCGGCGCAACCCTGACCCAGTCCGACCCGGTCCTCGCCGTGGCCGTGCTAAGCCCGCTGGAGGCGCACATCAATCTCCC
>JAJDCT010000020.1 GCA_029260695.1 Phycisphaeraceae bacterium | reverse complement strand
AGTAGCGGTACTCGTCCTCGTCTTCTTTTTCGCGTTGGGGGGTGGTGATGGATTTGTTGTCGTCCCAGCCACGGGTGGACTTGGAGCGTGCGCCCATGACCTTGCCGGAGTCGAGCCATTCGTCGATCTGGCGCTGGTATTCGTGTGTGATCGCGCCGTGGACAGCCTTGAAGGAGTTGAGGTTTTTGATCTCGACGATGGGGGTTTTGAAGGTCTCGCCGTCTTTTTCGATGTGCACGTTGATGTTGGGCTCGAAGCGCATGTGTCCGCGTTGCATATCGCCTTCGGTGACGCCGAGGTGTCGGCAGATGTTACGCAGGGCCTGGCCGAAGGTCACCGCCTGGTCGGCTGTCCTAAAATCGGGCTCGGTGACGATTTCCAATAGCGGTGTACCTGCACGATTGAGGTCGACGATGGAATGGTCGATCGGTGTGCCGCCGGGGGCTTCGTGCATGAGTTTGCCGGCGTCTTCTTCGAGGTGTGCACGGGTGATGCGGATGGTGCGGCTTTCGCCTTGTGCAGAACCTTCGCCGGCGGGGATTTCCATCGCGCCCTCGCCGCAGATCGGCTGGTCGTACTGGCTGATCTGGTAGTTTTTCGGGAGGTCGGGGTAGTAGTAGCTCTTGCGGTCCCACTTGGTTTTTTTGGCGATCTCACAGCCCAGCGCCAGCCCGACGCGGACGGCCATTTCGACGGCTTGTTCGTTGATGACGGGGAGTACGCCGGGCATGCCGATGACGACGGGGTCCAGGAGCGTGTTGGGGGCGGCGTCAAAGTAGTCTCTGTGCGCGACGTTTGGGGCGCTGGTCCACATCTTCGAGCGGGTGGCGAGTTCGACGTGGATCTCCATGCCGACGATAAGAGTGGTCTTGATGTTGGCGGGTACGTTGGGCATGGTTGTGGGTAGGGTCTGGGGTTCGGGGTCTAGGGTATTCGCTAAACCTCAAGCGAGCTATGCGGGCGTACCGGGGGATTTGTTGCGTTAGGGCAAGGAGCTAATGGCTAACCGCTAATTGCTTCTCTTGCCCTTGATGAGGTCCTCAATGTCCAGGGGGTGTTGGGGGGTGCCATTCATGACGCCCTGGCTTGTGAGGAGCATCGGGAGTGCGGAGTTGCCGGCGGCTCTGGAGGCGGTGGCGTACGTCGTAACATCGCGTGAGATCTGCTGATCGACCCATGGATCGCTCAGCGCCCGGGCCAGCTCTTTCTCTTTGATAAGTTTGCCCGCGGCGATCTTGGACCTGGCGGGCGTGAGGAGTTCTTCGTTGGAGTAGAGCAGTTTGTCGAATTCTTCCCACTTGTCGGGCGCTACCTTCCAGAAGGCGAGGGAAACCTTCGCGAGATCGCAGGAGTAGCGGTTGTGTGGACTGTACCGCTTGATCAATCGGTTGCACCTGCTGTTCAGGGGCGTGGGCAGGCAGAGGATGGCGAGGTCGTCGCCGTGTTTTATCTTGGTCTGCTCGAGCATTTTGCGCGTATCGCGGCAGTGGTTGCAGGTGTAGTCATAGAGGATTGCCATGACGATCGGGGCGTCGGGGCTGCCGATGATCGGGACCTGGGTGGCGTCGAGTTCGAGGCGTCCGCCGAAGAATTTGACCATGCGGGGCCCGGTGGGCGCGGGCTTACTGTCGCCGGTGTTTTTCGCTGGGGCGGGCGTTTGGGTTTTAGGCGTGGTGGGTGTCGGTGTGGTCTTTGTGTGGGGCCGGGGAGGGGCGATCACCATGTTGTTCGGCACCGGTGGCAGCTTATCCGGCAGATCGGATTCGGTCGGCTGGTCGGAAGCGAATTGGATGAGGGGGGCGGCGGCCTGAGGGGCTTCACCCAAGACCTGGCCAGCGATCAGAACGCCGACGAGCAAGAGTGCGCCGGCGGTCGCGGATGCCAGGACTTTTTTTTGCAAAATGGGCAGGGCCACCATCAGGCATAACACCGAGGCGGCGACCCCGACGATGTGCGTGGCCATGCAGTACTTACACAAAGCGCCGATGACCAGAACCTGCACGCCAATAAACCAAAGGGCCGCCGCGATCGCGGCGAAAGCGGTGAGTGCCATCGCGGTGGTGGCGGCGCGCTGTGGGTATGTGTCCCTGGGGTCTCGCAAGACGATGGCCACAAGCATCGCGGTGTAGACCATCATCGCCATCAGACTCACGGGTATGCCAAACCACAGCGACCATCGGCTGGATAAGACCGTATCACAGCCCGAACCGCCGCCACAGCCGGGCAGGGGGACCTGGGTGTGGGACTGGTACAACAACAAGCCGGCCAACCCGGCGGCCAGGCCGGAGAGCAGGACATTCGTGACCTTCAGCGGGATGGAGGATGCGGTATTCATGACAGAACGCTGGATTATAAGGGCAAACGGCCGGGGAGGAGGAGGTGTGATATCTGCGGGTGGACCCATTGATTTTTTAAGCCGGCAAGCCGCACGCCCCCTCGGCCTCGCTTCGATATTGACGTGATCCTTGGATCAGACTGCGATCTGAACATCATGGGGCAGACCCTCGAAAAAGGCTTGGTGGGATAGACGCCGACGATATACTTGATCTTAATACGTTCGGTGCTTTTATCGAACGCCCTCCCCGCATGGAACCCGTGCCATGGCCGATATCCGTCCATTCCCTGGGCTGCGTCCCCGCCCTGAGTTGATCGAGCAGGTCGCCAGCCCGCCGTACGACGTGATGAACACCGACGAGGCGAGGCGGATGACTGAGGGGAATCCCCATAGTTTCCTGCATGTGGTCCGGGCCGAGGTCGACCTGCCCAAGGACACGGACCCGCACAGCGAGGCGGTTTATCAAAAAAGCGCCGACAACCTCACGGGGATGATTGATGAAGGCACGCTGATTCGGGACGACCGCCCCTGCTTCTACCTCTACCAACTGACGATGGATGGCCACGTGCAGCACGGGCTGGTGCTGGGTGCAAGTGTCGATGAATACGAGCAGGACAAGATCAAGAAACACGAGCTGACCCGGCGCGAAAAGGAAGACGACCGGGCCAAGCACGTGGAGAAGCTGATGGCCAACGCCGGGCCTGTGCTGCTGACCTACCACGCCCAAGCGGAGGTCAGCACGATGGTCAAAGCGGTGTGCGGTGGGCAGAAGCCGGTGTACGACTTTGTCGCGGACGACGGGGTGGGGCACCGGCTGTGGGTGATCGATGATGACGAAAAAGTGCGTAGCCTTCGTGAGGCGTTCGGCCGGGTCGATTCACTCTACATCGCCGACGGCCACCACCGCAGCGCCTCGGCATTCCGGGTGCGCAACCTCCTTAAAGACGCCAACCCCAACCACAACGGCGAAGAGCCCTACAACCACTTCCTGGCGGTCGCGTTTCCCGACGATGAATTGAAGATCATGGGCTACAACCGGGTGGTCAAGGATCTGAATGGCTTAGCGCCGGGGGCGTTCCTGGAAAAAGTTCGGGTGTCGTTTGAGGTGTGTGAAACCCAGACCGCCGAGCCTGACTCCTCGCATCAATTCGGGATGCACCTGGATGGGATTTGGTATCGCCTGACACCACGCGATGGCGTGGCTGACAGATCGGATGACCCGGTGCGCAGCCTCGACGTCTCGATCCTCCAGGACAATCTCCTGGCCCCCATACTCGGGGTCGGGGACCCGCGGACGGATAAACGCATCGATTTTGTCGGCGGTATCCGGGGCACCGGCGAGCTGGAGAAACGCTGTCAGAAAGACATGCGCGTCGGCTTTGCGCTGTACCCGGTGAGTGTCGAGCAGTTGATCGCCATCTCCGATGAGCACGCCATCATGCCGCCGAAGTCGACGTGGTTCGAGCCTAAATTACGGTCGGGGGTGGTGGTCCGGAGCCTTAGAAACGATGGATAGTCCAGTTAAGACGAGAGAACGATAGAGAAAAAGAAAGTGTGGCCGTTATGTTGATCCTGATCTGCGACGCGTTTGATAACTCCCTCCCCGATCGGCTTCGAGTTTTTGGCGAAGTCACCGACGACGTGGCAAGGCTCAGCGAGGCCGATGCTGTGTTGATCCGTAGCAAGACAAAATGCACCCGGGCGTTCATAGACGAAGCGAAGAATCTGAAGCTGATTATCCGTGGCGGCGTCGGGCTTGATAACGTCGACCGTGATTACGCCGGCGAGCGGGGGATCGAGGTACGCAACACACCCAAGGCGTCAAGCATCGCGGTCGCCGAGATGGCGTTTGCGCTGATGCTGGCGGTCGCCAGCCGGGTGACCGAGGCCCACGACAGCATGGTGGCCGGGCGTTGGGATAAAAAGCAGCTCAAGCGCACCGAGCTGTCGGGCAAGACGTTGTGCCTGGTCGGGATGGGGAATATCGCGTCCGAGGTTGCCAAACGGGCCGAGGCCTTTGGGATGAAGGTGGTCGCGTACCGGCGTTCGGGCAAGCCCAGCCCATTCGCCGAAGTTATGCCGAGCCTGGGACAGGCGGTGGCAGACGCCGACTATGTTTCCTTGCACACGCCGTTGACCGACCAGACCCGGGGGATGATTGATGCGCAGGTGATAGCTGGGATGAAAGATGGGGCGGCGCTGATCAACACCGGGCGCGGCGCGGCGATCGTCGAGGCGGACGTTGCCTCGGCGCTTCAAAGCGGTAAACTGCGGGCCTACGCCACGGACGTGTGGCCTAGCGACCCCCCGCCGGCCGACTGCCCGATCCTCAAAGCCCCCAATGTGATTATGGCCCCGCACCTGGGCGCCAGCACGAAGGAAAACCTGGCCCGCATCGGCGAAGAAGCCCACCAGATCGTCCAGCAGTTCGCAGAGAATTTCGCGCAAGGAATCAAGTGATGAAACGGATATTTAATTTTAGCGCCGGCCCATGCACCCTGCCCGTGGCAGCCCTCGAACAAGCCCGCGACGAGATGGTCGACTACCAGGGCCAGGGCATGTCCATCATCGAGATGAGCCACCGCAGCAAGACCTACGACCAGGTCCACCACGAAGCGATGAGCCTGGTGAAAGAACTCCTGGGCCTGCCGAGCAACTACCAAGTGCTGCTCTTAGGTGGCGGCGCGACGCTGCAGTTCACGATGGTCCCGATGAACCTGCTGTCTGGCGGCAAGAGCTGTGACTTCACACTCACCGGGGCCTGGGCGAAGAAGGCCTTATCTGACACGAAGAAGGTCGGCAAGGTGAACGTCATCTACGACGGCACGGACAACAGCTTCTCCGCCCTGCCGGATCCCGCCGGCGTCAAGGCGTCCGGCGACGCGGCGTACCTGCACCTGACCAGCAACGAAACCATCGGCGGCATCCAGTGGCAG
>JAJDCT010000019.1 GCA_029260695.1 Phycisphaeraceae bacterium | reverse complement strand
TAACGGACACGGAGCGCCGAATCATCGGGCTCGATGTGGATGTCGCTTGCACCTTCCTGGACGGCTGCGAAGAGGAGGTAATTGACCAGCTTGATGACCGGGGACTCGTTGGCGGAGTCCTCACTGCCGTCTGTCAGGTCGGTGATCTGCTGCTCGACGACGGTGAGGTCTTCCTCATCGATGTCGTCGATCATCTCGTCGATGACCATGTCCCGGTCGCCGGCGGCGTGAGCGAAGAGGGTGGCCTGGATGTCCTTGGATGTCGCCGCGACGAGCTGGACACTGTGCCCGGTGAGCCTTTGAACTTCCTCGACGATAAAGACGTTGGCGGGCTCGGCGACGGCGAGGGTGAGTTTTCCGTTGATCAGGAACAGAGGCAGTGCGCACTGCTGGTCCTGGAATTCACGGGGCAGGACATCGGTCACGGCGGGGTCTGAGATCTTGGCGTCCAGATGGACGTAGGGGATGCCGTAGGCCTCGGCCAGGGCCTCCATGACCTGTTCTTCGGTGACGTACTCCAGCTCGATCAATACCTCGCCGAGCAGTTTCTTGTGGCCGCGGTCTTTCTGGAAAGCCAGGGCCTTGTCGATCTGCTCGGCCGTGACAAGACCTTTATTGACCAGTAGGTCGCCCACCCGCACACGCTTGGGCGCGGCGTCGGGTTCGTTGTTCGTGTTGGTCTGGGTCTGGGTCATGGTCAGGCGTCCAGGCTCTTGATCGCGCTGGGTATGCTTTCGTGTGACTGGATCGTATCGTTCAGGCGGGTGATCCTGAGGATGGTCTTGATGTTCTCGGGGCAGGCCGCGAGCCTGATCTGTCCAAGCCTTTCGAGGCACTGGTCCTGCAGCCAGAGCAGCGACTCAAGCCCCTGTGAATCGATGAACTGGACCTGCGACATGTCCAGCACAAAATCGTGGGTCTTCTCGTCCATCTGCTCGAGCATCGACTTGCGGAACTGATCGACCTCATCGGTGGTCAGCTCGCCTCGGATGGTGAGTACGGCCTGTTGGTCGTGATGTTTGCAGGTGATCTTCATGGCTATCAAACGGTCGAAAATTTGAGTCGGTGCTTCAGGCCGACTTTCTTAGGTTGTGGTGCTCTTCAATCATGTTCAGGTAGGGTGTAAAATCGAGCTTGACGAAGATGTCGGCGAGCTCCGGGTCGAACTGCTTGCCGCTGCAACGGCGTACCTCGTCGAGGACTTTGTGCATTGGCATGGCCTGGCGGTAAGTGCGGTCACTGCTCATGGCGTCGAAGGCGTCTGCAAGCCCAAGGATCCTGCCGAACAGGGGTATGTCCATGCCCGCCAGGCCGAAGGGGTATCCGCGGCCGTCCCAGGACTCGTGGTGATGGAGTACACCGGGGATGAGATCCTGCATCTGGCGTATACCTTCGAGTATGCGTGCGCCGGTCTCGGGGTGCATCTTGACCAGGTCGTACTCTTCTTTGGTAAGTTTGCCGGGCTTGGTAAGTACAGCCTCGGGCACGCCAATCTTCCCGACGTCGTGTACCAGGCCGCTTAGGTAGACCCGTTGGACGGTGTGGCTATCCAGCCCCGCGGCCTCGGCGAGTTGCCTGGACATCAGCGCGACGCGCTCGGAGTGACCCTGTGTGTAGGAATCTTTAGCGTCGATCGTGGTGCTCAGGGCATGGAGTGTACCTATGAACATCGAATGCATGTCCTCGTAGAGCAGGACATTCTTGAGGTAGATGCTGAGGCTGCTGCCGAGTGATGCACAGAGTTTGGAATCGACGGTGCTGAATCCCGACCCCGCATCGATCTTGTCGGCGCCGTAGAGCAGGCCCAGTGGTTTACCGTCGACATGCAGCGGTGTGACCAGGAGGCTGTGTGCGAATTTTTCCAGCCCGGGGATACCCAGGACGCGAGCGTCGTCGAGGATAACCGGCTCTGTCCGGCCGCCCATCGCTTCGATCAGCTGTAAACCGATCTTGCGGATCCCAACCAGGTCATAGGAGGATTGGCTATCCACGCAGACCGGGACGGACAGATCCTCAAACCCCGGCTCGGTTGTCGAAAGCTGGATCGCCAGCCAGCGCAGCCCGACCACCTCGCGCATCTCGGCACAGGCCTGCTCCAAGAAATCCTGGGGTGGGTGGTCGACGACCATGCTGGTCGACAGCTTGTACAGCAGGCTGAGTTCTTCGTATGAGCCGGCCAACTCCCAGCTCAGATCGTGCAGCTCATGCAGCCGCCAGCCCAGGTCGGCGGCATCGCGAGCCATCCATCCGATGACCTGCGCCAGGCGTTCGGACTCGTGGTCACTCATCAGTGCGTCGGTGTCGAATTTTGAGATCGCGGCACGGAGGTCGGTCTCTCTGGCGTCACAGACCCGAGAAAACTGCTCGGAATCCAACACCTTTTCCCCCAGCAGCAATGCCGCAAGGACAGGGGCTGTGCCGGGGTGGTTGCCGGCGTGCTCGCGGGTCGCGGTGGTGTGCATCGGGACCAGGGTCAGTCCAGGCCAGAGGTTCATCCATCGGCCGGTGCTATCAAACAATTCCTTGCGGAGGGAGCGCACGGCCGCCACAAACGGCGCGGACCCGACGATGAGCTCGTGCTCCCAGCGGTAAGGGCCGATCAGTTTGCACTGACCGTTGTGATTGATCGACACGACAGCGGCACCGAGTTCGGCGAGCCGTTGGCGCAATCGGCCGGAGAAGGCCGAGGGGTCGGGATGTCCGATGACCTGTGTCACGACGCTTTAGCTGCCTCCGTCCCCGGGGTCATGCCCAGTAGTTCATAGGTCTTATTCAAGACCTCGCGTGGGCTGAAGGGCTTTCCGATCATGGCCTTAATGTTGATGGCCCGTGCGTCATCCTCGCTGATGTTGTGGCTGCGTGCGGTAAGCATGATGACCGGCGTGCTACGCGTTGATTCGTTGCGAGCCAGGGCGTCGCATAGTTCCCAGCCATTGAGCCGAGGCATCTGGTAATCGGTGATGACCAGGTCGGGGGTGGCTTTGAAGGCGGACTCTAGCGCGGCTTGGCCGTCCATGGCGCACACGACATCGAAGCCGGCTTTTTGGAGCTTGACCGACAGCACGTTGACGATGTGGGGTTCATCGTCGACAACCAATATCAGTGGTGGCTTGGCCATGCCTCCTCCCTGGACTCCTTATTACACCGGGTTCCGCGCCCTGACACGGGTACCCAGCGGGTGCACCAAAGGCACCGATGATGTGCCCCGGTAACCGAGGCACATTAAGAACATCGGCGTAATACACAGGGGTGTTGAAGCCGGGGGGAGTGATTATGTGGGACGAGCGGGTCGTATGGCTGGCTGGGTGTAAGTATCAGAATCTGCGTCCGGATAAATCCCCTTGTTATTGATTTCCAGGAGACTCGTGATGTAGGAGCATTGGCATCGAGGTTATGGGTAAGTGGAAGCGGGCTTGGGTAGAGCAATTTAAACGTGGACCACCGGTACTGCGCATAAAAACACACCGTGCACGCGGGGCACACGGTGTGATGTGATTATCGGCTGGGAAATCCTAGACGCCTTGATCGGACACGGCCGCGAGGAGCTTGATGGCGCGTGAGTCGTCGGGCTTGCGTTTCAGTGCCTGCTGGTAGGCTTCGGCTGCGGCGGCGAATCGGCCGGCCTTCTGAAGCGACAGGCCCCGGAGGATCAGCGGTTCGGTGCTAGCGGGTGCGGCGGCGGCGGCTCGATCGAACATCTGCAGCGCGTTGTTAAGGTTACCACGTCGTTGCCAGACCATGCCGGCGAGGAGGTAGCCCTCGTGGCGGTCAGGCGCGAGGTTGATCACCTTGCTGGCGGACTGTAGAGCCCCACCGAGCTCGTCCTGTTGATAGGAGATCTCGCCGAGCTTGATCCAATCGGAGACGTCGCCCTTGGGGCTGCGGGCCAGCTCGATCAGGACGGCGCGGGCCTCCTTGGTGCGGCCGGTGTTCATGTACGACGACGCGAGTGATCGCTTGATGTCGGCGCGGCTCTTGTTGTCGGGATCTTTGAGTAGCTGAGTGAATACCTCGATCGCCTGATCATATTCCCCGACCGCGGTCAGTGAAAACGCGAGCTTTTCCTGGATCTTGTTGTTGTCCGGTTCGAGCAGCGAAGCCTGGTAGAAGTAATCGGCGGCGATGGCGTGCTCGCCCTTCATGAAATACAGATGACCGATCGTGGCGCGGACGCCGGCGTTCTGGTCGAAGTACTGGCGTTTGCCTTCGAGCAGAGCTATCGCCTCGTCGGCGCGGTCTAAGTCGACAAGGATCTCGGTCACCGCCAAGAGGTAAGAAGCGTTGTCCGCTTCGTACTCGTATGCCTTGGTATAGAACTCCAGCGAGCCTTCATACCGCTGCCATCGCTGCATGACCAGGCCCTGGTAGTAGCAGGCTTCGGCGTTTTCGGGTTTAAGTTCGAGTGCCGCGTTGAACAGGTGATAAGCGCGTTCGAGCTTGCCCTGTTCCATCGAGATGCGGCCGGCCAGGACGTGCATGCCCGGATGAGTCGGGTCGATCGACAGGCCATCCTTGACGGATTTCTCGGCCTGCTTTAGGTCACCGGTGCTGAACTGCTGCTTGGCCATGTCCAGCATCATGGAGCTGCGTAGCTCCAGCCAGCGGTTCTTGGCGTCGACCTTTTCTTCAACCAGGGAGTCCTGACAACCAAGCAGCAGCGGCGCGAGGAGCGCCGCTGCTGAAAGTGTGATTGCTTGTGAAAGCTTCACGGTACGTTTCATCTTTTTCCTTTACTTACAGTCTAGTCTGCCGGGGCGGTCATTCGGTCTCGTCGGTATCGACGCTGGTGACCTCGGCTTCGCTTTCGGCATCGGCTTGCGGCTGGTCGCCACCGATGGCTTCATCGACGAATTCAAAGATATTCACGGGCTGATCGGCGTCGGCTTCTTCCTGAAACTGATCGTCGGCGAACAGCTGATCGGGGTCGTAGACCTCGACGGAGGCCGTGTCATCGAATTCTGAATCGGTCTGGGATGGGTCGAACGACTCGGCAAAGTCTTCGTCTTGCGGGGTCTGCCAAGCCGAGTCATCACCGGTCAACTCGACGCGCCATGGCGCTTCGACGGCGGGCTCGTCCTGGTCAGGCTCGGCGGAGGCGGACTCGGGCTGAGTCGCTGCGGGCTGGGCGAACTCGTCGGCCTGAGCGTCAGGTTCGGCGAACTCGAATGTGTCGTCTGACGGCTGAAACTGTGCGGCGGATTCGATGGCGTCGGCTGTCTCAGCTTCGGGGGTGAAGTCTGTGGCCTGATCGAACTCGCTGGTGGTTTCGCTTGAGGCCGACCAATCGGATTCAATTTCGAGCTCTGTGGAAGCCTGCCCGTCAATTTCGATCGCGTCGGCTTCAAAAGTGTCCGCTTCGGTTGCGTCGGCGTCCCATGCGGCGGAGCTGTCTTCACTAATCGCTTCACCGGCGTCGGCGCCCTGCTCGAACGAAAGGTCTTGGGTCGAGGAGATTTCGGCATCGAGGCCGTCGGTGTCGGCGGGCTCATCGGTCTGGGCGGCCACCTCTTGGTCGATCGCTGCGTCTACAGCGTTCTTCAGGATGCTGCGGTCATAGAAGTAGCTCTTCTCGCCGGTGATCTGCTCCTTGAGGTGCAGGGCGTCGGCCATGGTGGCGTCGAGGTAGAGGGCCTTGTCCAATGACCAAAGGGCCTTCTCGTTGTTGCCGTCCTTCATGTACTGCATGGCGTCGGTGACGTACTTGCTGGTCAGCTTGGTGCGGGACCAGGGGAGCAGGCCCTTACGCATACCCAGGCGGGTTGCTTCGATGTCGGCGTTGGCGGAGTCGGCCATCTTGGTCAGGTCCTCATCCTTCTGGATGGTGGGCTTGATCATGAAAATGACTTCGCTGCGAGTGACGGTGTCGTCTTGGCCCTTGAAGGCGCCGCCGACGACGGGGAGGTTACCCAGGCCCGGGACGTTGGTCCGGCCGATGGTGGTGTCTTCCTTGAAGAGGCCGCCGAGGACGACGGTCTGGCCGGAGCGTACGATGACGTTGGTGACGATTTCCTGTGTGGTGGTGTCGGGGATGACGAACCCACCGACGAGGCTGGTGCTGCCATCGGAAACGCTTGGGCGGATTTCCATGCGGACGAAGTCGTCGTCGCTGATGAAGGGACGCAGGGTTAGCTGTGTACCGACATCGAGGAACTCGACGGTTTGAGTATTGGAGGTTTCGGTCGCGGTGGTGGACAGGTAGCCCAGGCGTTCACCGACGAGCAGGTCGGTCTTCTGGCGGTTGAGCACGAGCACCTGGGGTTTAGCCAGGACGGTCGTGTCGGTGACGGAGTCGAGTGCCCGGACGAAGACGGCGGCATCTGAGCCGACGAACCCGAGCTTGACACTGTTCTTGCCTGTGGAGACACCGCCGGGGCTGGTGGTGATTGCGCTACCAGAGTCGAAGGTACCGCCGGGGCCGGACCCGGTGATCAAGTCGTCCACGGCCCCCAGGGGGGTGGTGAAGTCGGTGAGGTTGAGGTCTGCGAAGACGGCGAAGTCGACGCCGAATGCGTTGGCTTCGGTCAGGCGGGCCTGGAGGATGGTGGCCTCGACCAGGACCTGGCGGGGTCGGGTATCGAGCTTATCGACGACGGCGAGTATCTCTTCGATGTTCTCGGCGTAGTCGCGGATGACCAGTGTGTCCTGGTGTGCGGACGAATTGGAGCCGCCATCGGAGAGGGTTGGCTGGAAGCCTTCCTCTGCTTCACCGGAGAGCGCGATCGAGCCGGCTGCGGAAAGCAGCGGGCTTGCGAAGGCGGATGCGTCGGCGGCGTTGATGTAGTTCAGCCGAACGATTTCGTAGACCAGCTCACGGTTCTCGTCTTCGAGCTGGGCGATCTCTTCGGTGGTGTAGACGTAGATGAACTGGCCCTTCTCGCGGTAGCCAAACCCGTTGGTGTGGAGGATGGCGTCGAGGGCCTCGTAGAAGTCCACGCCGTAGAGGTCGGCGGAGATGGTCCCGGCGACGTTGCGGCTGGCGATGATGTTTCGCTGGCTCTGGATGCTCAGGAGCTGAAGCACCTTGGTCAGGTTCAGGTCCTTGACGTGCAGATCGATCTGCCCGAACGACCCGACCTCGACCTGCTGGCCTTGGGGGAGTTGCTCGTCTTCAGAGGCGGTTTCAAATAGTGCGGTTGGGGAATCCGGGGCGATCGGTGCCCCGGGGACAACCTCACTCGCCCCCTCTGCGCCTAGCGCCGAGGTGCTACAGATGCACCCTATGGAGCAAAAAAAAACGCACAACCAATTCTTTGTGTTTCCGGTAACCATTGCTCGACTCCTTCAAAGCCTCCGCGGCTTATGTTCGTTACATCCTCAATCTGATGATCAAGCCATACTTTGTAAGCAGCACGTGACGGTCGGTGACCTGTATCAACGTGAACCCCTCATAATCGTCCCCGGGCGCTAACAGACGCCCGTTGATGTACGCCCTTGGCCGGGTCCCGGTCACGACGCTCTCCAGTCGGAGTTCGCTCGCTTCCTGACGCACGGCGTCCATCCGTGGATCAACATCGGGTGTAACTTGGGTAGACTTTGGCCCGATATCGTTAAGCCCGGC
>JAJDCT010000018.1 GCA_029260695.1 Phycisphaeraceae bacterium | reverse complement strand
CCCCCGCTACCGCCTGGTGCTAACAGCGGAGTCAGAACATTCCACGATGAGCCTCCCGCACCGCCCCCGCCACCCCCGCCGCCACCCCCGCCTGCTGCGCCGCCGCCGCCGCCGCCACTGGGACCGCCGCCGCCGCCACCGCCAGCCATCAGTGATTCGCCTAACGAGTCGTTCGTGCCGGATCCTGCGTCGCTGCCTGAGGTACCAGTGTTTCCCGGCTCGCCGTGGGAGCCGCTCACTCCGTTATTGCCGTGCCCGCCGTCACCGGCCGGGGTCCAGTTCCTCGCCCCGCCGTCGCCGCCCGAACCACCGTTGGTTTGACCGACGAGCGTTCCGCCGGTCCCGATCGTGGAGCCCGCAGGCCCCCCACTGCCGGGATTGTTGAATCCGATACCGCCGGCAATGCCCGACCTTCCGGATTGACCGCCTTGTCCGCCAAGACCGGGACCGCCATCCCCTCCTCGCTCCCCGGTATCCCCGGTCCACAAGACAGTAATGAAACTAAGTCCACCGCCATTGCCCCCGTCACCATGAGCGCCATGGTCACCACCGGCCCCGCCGGCCCCGCCCGTCCCGCCCGGGAAAGCTGATCCACCGATTCCTCCGCCCGCACGGCCCGCTTGACCATCTGCTGAGAAGTCGAACGTGCCTGTGAGGGTTGCGTTGTTGCCGATAACGAAACGCACCCCAAGGGACGAGCCCAAAGTGACCGTGACCGTGTCGCTGCTGTGAACGTTGAAGTCGCCGTAGACTACGTACTCACGAGGGCCGTCAGTCGGGTGGGTACCGACTTTAGCGATCGGCACGCCGTGCCAGAGCACGCTGGGCTGCATACCTGAACCTACGCTCAGAAGCCCGCTGTCCGGATCGACGGTCAGCACATCGCCTTGGGTAAAACCATTCGAGAAAAGGCAGAGCGACAGCACGCAAAACAAAAGGCTCTGGTTGATACGCATAGCAGGCTCCTTGATCCGGTGTTCCTCGTTTCCTCCTTTCTCCCCTCCAGGGCAATCGCGTACGTCGCTGTGTAGCGGCGGAAAAGTGAAGTCATTTAACTACATGTCATGGTGTGCACCCGGGCGTGACAGACACAGCGCCCCGCCGAGCGCTAGCAGTATCACAGTCGATGGCTCGGGTACGGCGGATGGGGGCGGTGGTGTCCCGGCGTTCCAATTACCCAGGACCACGTTCAGGTCTTCGATGCCGATGAAGCCGTCGCCCGAGGGATCAGCCGCGCTGTCGGCGGGCGGGACGACCTGATTCCAGTTACTTAAGACAAGGTTCAGGTCGGTGATGCCGACGAAACCGTCGCCGTCGAGGTCGCCGGCTAATGCAGCGAGGTAGAGCCCGTCGCCGTATGCCATCGAATCGGCCCAGGTCGGGCTGTAGCCGTCGGCGTCGATGTTGAAATCGCCGACCCCTTCCGGGACGAGTAGTGCGTAAACGCCTTCGGCCGGAAGTGCGGTCAGGACCTCGTCACCCGCCCCGCCGAACTGTGTCGATCGCGCCCAACCCCCTATCCACAGGCTGGTCACGTAATCCTTGGCACCCACCCCGAGCCTCGGCAGTGTCAGGACGTCGTCGGTCAGATTCACCAGGAGCAACATATCGAAGCCGTCCCAGGCCTGGCTCAAACTAGTCGGTCCCTCGTCCATCAGGTACAGCGCCGCGTCGGCCCAGCCGGGTGTGCCGGTGAGTAAAGCAGCTAGTTCGGGATCATCCGCTGACAATCCAGTCACGCCGAAGGCCTCCGCGCCATCGACAAGCCCCGGGATGTGAGGTGTCTGAACCGAGTCACCGGTGATGAATGGATTCGCGGAGCGCGAGCCCTGATACCTGCCCTGTAGATCGGTCAGCGCTAGTTCCTGTGCATCGTTGACCGTTCCAGCGAAGGCATCAGTGGTATTACGGCCAAGTATGAATCGCCCGTCAAGATTAAGATCGTACGAACCAGCTACAGGCGCAGGTGCACCCTGCACGGGACCATCACCCACGGCCGCATCAATCACTGCAGGTCCATCCACGACGGACCCGATCAGCCGGATGGTTCCACCGGACCCCGGCGCGCCAGACCCGGATACGCCGTTGGCACCTCCCCGACCGCCGTTGCCGCCTTCGCCCCTTGTGCCGCTGGTTCCGCCTCTGCCGCCCTTGGCGCCGTCACCAGCACTCGACACGACTACACCGGGCGACCCATTACTGGGGGGAAACGCTCCATGCCCGTTATTGCTCCAACCAGGATAACCGTCACGACCACTGAATGAAGCCAAACCTGCTCCAGCATCCCCGCCCTTAGCTTTCATTAATGCGTTATCCATTTGAATGGTTCCCAGAACCAGCACTTCAATCGCTCCCCCACCAGCACCGCCAGCGCCCCCGGCATAACTCGACGTCCCCCAACCTCCTTGGCCACCTTCGACGACCCCAATCACAGGTGTGCCGGGCCTACCACCCTGCCCCCCCGCGCCACCGGTTGTGAAGAATCCACCGGCACCGCCTCCCCCGCCACCGCCACTACCACCGATCCCGCCCATACCGCCAGTCCCCCCGCCACCTCCGGATCCACCCCCGCCACCGGATCCGCCAGCGCCTCCGCCACCCCCGCCGGTCAGAGCCATCGTGTCCGCTATGCTGTTTCCTTGCGAACCCGGTGATCCGGGATTTCCGATGCCGCCGTTGCCGCCCGGATCGCCTCTCTGGCCATGACCGCCTGGGCCACCATCAGTCCCAACCACCCCGTTCCCACCGCCGGTTCCACCAGCGCCACCGGTTCCCGCTGTCCCAGGGGTGCCCATACTTCCACCGGCTCCTCCCGTACCGGCGGCACCGCCTGTTCCCCCGACGCCTCCTGATCCACCGGTGCCGATCGCTCCAAAACCGCCACTGCCTATACCTCCAGTCGCTCCGCCTACACCTATGTTGCCGTCATGGCCCGGCGCCCCGTTTCTCGAACCGAATGATTGGCCATCTACACCTCTCCCGCCCGCTCCCGGCCACCAACCCCCAGCAGTGCCACCCTCTCCGCCACTAGGAATGTTGGGAAAAGTGCCGACAATTCCTACGCCACCGGCTCCTCCCGTGGCGTAGCCACCCCAAACACCTTCGCCCCCGGCACCGCCGCCGGCGCGGCCTTCGCGGCCGACTGCAGAGAAATCGAACGTGCCGGCGAGGTTTGCGTTGTTGCCGACGATAAAACGCACACCAAGTGACGAACCCGGTGGGGCCGTGACGGTGTCCCCGAGGTTCACATTGAAGTCGCCATGGACCAGATATTCACGGGCGCCGTCCGATCCGATGCCGCCGTCAGCGATCTGCACGCCGTGCCAGAGCACGCTGGGTTGCATGCCTCCACCCGCGTTCAACTGCCCGCTATCCGGGTCCACGGTCAACACATCTCCCCGGGTTATTCCACACCACACCACACAGACCGACACAACGCAAAGCGCACTACTTCGGTTGATAAACATAGCAAGCTCCTTGATCCAGTGTTCCTTATGACCTCCTTTCTCCCCTGCCTATCGTGGCCAGGTGTTGCTTTGGGACCTCCGAAGCATGACACCGACTCATGGCGTAGCTAAGCCCGCCCTGTTCTGGCGCATGGCACAACAGCAACATCCATTAACATGACGTTAAGTAGGTAGGGGGCAGACATGCCTTCGATTCTCCAGCCGCCCTGAGGAATGGCCGTGAACCAAAGTCATCCATAACACGCGGGAGTCGAGATGTCAAGATTGATTAGTCTTTTGTTTTAACCGGGGCGAACATGGCCAGAATTAAACGACGAGTCAAAGGCATGTCTGACGGTGGAAAGAGTTGAGTTCTTAGGCTTCGGCCATGCATCTAACGGTCGCTCACGGCGTCAAAAACAAGTACAATAGGACCACGATCACAGGGCCTTAAAGCCCTGAAAACCAAGCCTCACAGGACCGATCAGAGCTATGAGCGACGCCCCTCAAGACCCAATCAATCCCGACCCCGACGATCAGTCCGAACAGACCCCGGATACCCCGGATACCCCGGACATGCCCTCGGAGCTAGCCCCCGTGGCGGCGGGCCGGGTGGTGGACCATCCGATCGAGCAGGAGCTTGGCGAGAGCTACCTGACGTATGCGATGAGCACGATCGTGGACCGGGCCCTGCCGGACGTCCGCGACGGGCTCAAGCCATCGCAGCGGCGGATCCTCGTGGCGATGAACGACCTGAACCTCACCCCGGGCCGAAAGCACAGCAAGTGTGCCGGTATCGTGGGCGAGACGATGAAGAAGTACCACCCCCACGGCGACGGGGCGATCTACCCGACCCGGGTCAACCTGGCTCAGATGTGGAAGACCCGGGCGCTGCTGATCGACAAGCAGGGCAACTTCGGTTCGATCGACCCGGACCCCCCGGCCGCGATGCGTTACACCGAGGCACGCCTGCACCGCCACGCGGTCGAATTACTTG
>JAJDCT010000017.1 GCA_029260695.1 Phycisphaeraceae bacterium | reverse complement strand
TCCCGCGCCATCCGAGCCTGACAAAACACATGCTTCCCCGCCCCCAGTGCCGCTTCCGCCATCTCGCAGTGCGTGTTCGGCCAAGTCCCGATGAACACCGCATCCACATCCGCCCGCGCGATTAGCTCTTGCCAATCCGTTTCTATCGCGTTGAAGCCGTATTCGTCTGCGGCCTTGCGCGAGCTCTCTTCACTACGGTTACAAACCGCCACCAGCCGCACGCCGGGGATCGCCTTGAGCCCTGGGATATGTCGCTGGCGCGCGATGCCACCCGCACCGATGAACCCGATACCGATTGTGTCGCCGTCCACCACCCCGTCTCCTTCCTACCAATCAAGCGGGTATGATTCACCTGATGCGGTTTCGGATTAAAATGCTTACGTCCTGATTCACCCTCAGCCCCCGGCTCTGCCGGGGGATTTATCTGGGGGAAGTGACGAGAATACCAAGCCACAACGCCCGGCTTCAACCATAAACCACATCACGCCGTATTTGCCACCAGTGTACCCCATGCATGCCCAGGCCCGGAACCACGAGGCACCTGCGATGAAATTATTCCTGCTTGCCCTGCCCCTCTGTCTCGCCTTCACCCAGCAAGGCTTAACCGCCGAGCCGGGCGATACCCCCGCCACAGCGCCACAGGAATTACAAGACGACCGCCCGCCGATCACCGTCGACCGCGAAGCCGGCACAATCGACCTCGCCGCCACGATGGTCGCCGTCAAACCTGACTGGCTCGAATTGATCGCCACGACACCGGGCCCAAGCAGCCGCGAGCACGAAGCCATCGTCACCGTCAAAGCCCAGCCCAGCCACATCCACCTCGCCCTGGTCACCCTCGGCCTGGAGCCCGGGCACCCACTGATCAACAAGCGCCAGGACGACCAACTCGTCACCATCCCCCCCGCAGGCCCGGCCGTCGAAGTCCTCTTCGTCTATGAAGTAGACGGCCAGGCCATCGAAACACCCGCACACCAATGGGTCACCGATCAGGTTTCCGGCGAAACTCTGCCCCAAGCGCCCTGGCTGTTCACCGGCTCGATCTTCCGGGAATGGAAGGGCCGGGAGTATTACATGGCCGACGAGGCCGGCAACGCCGTCTCTCTGGTCAACTTCGGCGACGATCTTCTCGTCCGACAGACCCCCACCACCGAGGGCAACGACTTCCAACAACTACAGATAAACGAAGAAAAGACCTTGCCTTACGGCACCAAGCTGACCCTACGCATACGCCTGATCCCAAAGCCAGGCCCTGACCCCGCCCAAACCCAACCGTCCGATAAACCCCTCCCCGATGAACCCTGATCACACACCCGCCAGCCCCCAAAACACCTGGACAATCAGGTTGACAACCAAGCCCCACCCAAGGACAATACGCCCTTATTCCTCAACAGATTTTTAGGTGGAACTCATGCGACACATGACCAAGATGTTGTGCCTTTTAGTGCTTGGCCTGTCCCTGACACCAACGACCGGCTGCAGCCGCGTCACCGCAAGGCAGATCCGCGGGAACATGACCCCGGAACTGCGAAGCACCACCCGCAGCACCCAGCTACGCAAGAACGACCTGGCCCGCATCACCGACAACAACCTCCGCGGCGCTTGGGACGACATGGACCGCTTCCTGCTGCTGCACCGCAACAGCCGCCTCACCCCCTGGCCCGTCCCCTGATAAGCTTGCCCCGGCCACCAGGCACAACAAGAACAACCCCAAGACCCCGCGCAACCGTGCGGGGTTTTTGTATATACCTGTGGCCTGCACAAGACAACGGAGATGAGAAAACTCTGATGAGTTATACGGATTCTGCTTGACTCATGGGCGGCAGTTTTTCCCTCAGCCCCCGGCTTTACCGGGGGATTGGCCATGATGATGGCACGAGTTTTAATCGTGATCCGTATTAGAGCGGTT
Source organism: Phycisphaeraceae bacterium (assembly GCA_029260695.1). Lineage (GTDB taxonomy): Bacteria > Planctomycetota > Phycisphaerae > Phycisphaerales > Phycisphaeraceae > JAJRRS01. The sequence goes on along the minus strand of JAJDCT010000017.1, from coordinate 1,105 downwards.
TTATTTAACCGTAGCGGGCGATGTTTAGCCGCCACGGCCACGCGGCGTACTCCGGGCGTGGCCGCCCAGACCAAGCCGTTGTACAACGCTATAGATAAGATGAAACCGGCCTAGCCGCAGATGAACGCAAATGAAGAGAAGACGGGCTCTTCATTATTCGCGTTTATTGGCGGCCCTGCCTTCTTCAGAAGTTCACGACCGCGCCACCTGGGCCTCAGCCCGCTGCGCCCCCTGCGGGAAATAGTCCTGCAACGCACGCACCTCCCACGCCCCCTCACGCAGCGCCGCGATCCCGTCGAGCGCACAGGTCGCCGCGGTCAGGGTCGTGATCATCGGGGTATTAAACCGTACGGCCGTGGCGCGGAGCTTGCCCTCGTCCGTCGCCGGGCCCTTGCGTGTGGGGGTGTTGATCACAAGCCCCAGTTCGCCGTTCTTGATCAGGTCCGTCGCGTTGGGGCGTCCCTCGCTGATCTTATGTAGCCGGATCGTTTCCACGCCGCGTTCCAGAAGGTGCGAGTGCGTCCCGCCGGTCGTGTAGACCTCGAACCCCATCTCGACCAGCCGACGCGCGATCGATTCGACCGCCGGCTTGTCGCTGTTACGCACGGACAGGAACACCTTCCCATCGGTCGGCAGCGGTACCCCCGCAGACATCTGGCTCTTCGCGAACGCCACCGGGAAATTCGTGTCCGCACCCATGCACTCGCCGGTCGACCGCATCTCCGGCCCAAGGATCACGTCCACGCCCGGGAACTTGCTGAATGGAAACACCGACTCCTTCACCGACGTGTGCTCCGGAACAATCTCCTCGGTCACACCCAACTCCGATAGCTGCTTCTCGATCATCACCTTCGCCGCGATCAAAGCCCACGACACACCGCAGGCCTTACTCACAAACGGCACGGTCCGTGAGGCACGAGGGTTCACCTCAATCACATAGATCTCGTGCTGCTTCCTGTTTCCGCCGGGCCGACGCACCGCCCACTGTACGTTCATCAACCCACGCACACTCAACGACTCCGCCAACTTACGCGACAGGCTCTTCAGTTCTTCAACCACCTCGGCCGGCAAAGAGTACGGCGGGATCGTGCACGCCGAGTCTCCC
>JAJDCT010000016.1 GCA_029260695.1 Phycisphaeraceae bacterium | reverse complement strand
AGCCGTTTGCCGTTGCCCAGCATGTTGTACAGCGGGACGGCGGCGGTGTGACCGGCGTCGAGGACCTCGCGCAGATCGCGTTTCCAGTTGTCGGGGTCTTCGGCGTGTTCGGGGAAGACGATGTGGACGATTTCACCTGTGAGCTGATCGTTGCGCGCGGCCCATTTGCCCGAGTCGCCGGGGTACTGTTGTGGGTCCGAACGCTTCCAGAATGTATCGGTAATGATGATGTTGTTGTCGAACCAGTGGGGTGTGTTCCGGTAGGGCCTGGCCTCGATGTAGACGCGGACGCCCAGCGATTCGACCAGTTGAGTCAGTTGGTGTGTCGGGCTTTGCTCTGCGGCGGGCGCGGAGGCGTCGAAGCCGATGGACATGCCGGCCTCAAGCGGCAGCGACATAGACACGACCGCCCGAGCCAGCCAACCCGCGGTATCACCGGCATCTAGTAGCTTCTGGAAGTCCGGGTCGTCGGGGAGTTTGCCGAGGTAAGCGATAACCTCCACCGGTTCGCCCTGGGTGTATTTTCCTTCGATAACGGGCTTCCAAGCGTCTACGAACCCCTCGGTCAGGAACGTCAGCCCGGCGGTGCGTGCGTGGATGTACTGGTCGAACTGCATCGATTCATCCGGCAGCGTGCCGAAAGGGTTGTGGATCTGGATACGTCGGACACCGGCGTTGAGCTGGGGCATGACGACCAGCCGCACGAATCCGTCCCACCCCCGCTGCCGCAAGCCCCACCCCACACGCCGATCCTCAACCTCTGCTGAGGATCCGCCGATAAGGAGGAGGCTGATAATCTGTTTGGGATAGTCTGTTTCAGCCTCAGCGGCCGGGGTGCGAATAAAGGCGAACAAGAACCCTGCCAAGGCGAGTATAAACACGTGGCGGCGTATCGAGGTGGAATGTTTCATTATCGGCACTGTGCTAGAATCCGCTGTGCTGGCAGACGCCCGGGTCTTGACCGTCTATCGGCCTTCGCTCACATGTTAGCACCAAAAAAGTAAGCAATAGATGATCCGGTTACTATTCGTATTCTGTTGGGCGTTCGTCGTGGTGATGCTGCTGATGGTCGTCGTACCCTTTCTTCGCCGTCAGCGAGACCTGTTGACAACCTGGAACCTGTTCCTGCTGGGGTCCGCGTGCTTCGTGGGGCTCTCGGGCATAGGTACCACCAGCTACCCAAACCGCCTGGTGCAACAAACGAGGGCCGATTACCTCTGGTTCCTCTCTGGGGTGATCACGTTTTATTTCACGCTGTGGCTGACATACAACTACTTTAAGTGGCCCCGCCGGGTAGCGGCTCGGCGTCTGCGCAAGTGGCCTAAGATGAACAGCAGCGTGCTGCTTGTTCTTATGCCGCTGTGCCTGGTGATGAGCATTGGCATCATCCTCCCGCCGCAGATACAGGGCCTGGGACAGGTCGTAGCCAATGTAGGCAAGTACGGATCGGTGTATGGGACGGTGTTCATGCTGGTGCTGTGGATACGCCAGCCGCTGAATCCTCTGTACGTCTTCCTGTTGGCCGGGGTATCGTTTTACAGTTTCGGGCTTTCGATGGTAGGCGGGTCGGGGCGCCGGGAGATGGTGGCGGTGCTCGCCGCATTCCCGACGGTGCTTTATTGGATGCGGTACCGCTACGCCAGCCGGGCCAAGACGCTGTCAATCGTTGTCGCCCTGGGTGTCATCTCCATCGTGGTTCTGAACGCCTACAGCACGATCCGTCACACCCGAGAAGCAAGGTCCTTGATGACCGCGGTAAGACTGATCCAGGAATTGCCCAAACACCTGACGGACACGACGGGCATGGCACAGATGCTGGGGCAGGACGCGGTCGATGTCTCGTTGCTGTCGATCCACGTCTACCAGACCGAGCGGTGGGAGGGTTTCGACGTCAGCCCGTTCCACACGGTCAGCTATGTGCTGGTCAACCCGATCCCCCGGGCGTTTTGGGAGAACAAGCCCGAGGCGTTAGGCCACGCGCTGCCGCGCGATACGAATCTGTGGACCGGCGGGGAGAACTGGGGGCCCGGTATCGTCGGGCACGGATTCCACGAGGGCGGATTGCACATGCTCGTCTTCTACGCGATCCTCGCCGGCGCGGCGTTGCGGTTCTTCGATGAACTGCTCATCCGCCAGCCAAACAACCCCTACCTGCTGGGCATGCTCGCCACCTGCACCGGGCAGATCGTCGCCTGGCCCCGGGGCGACATAGCCGTCTTCACCATGCAGATGGTGGGTGCGATCTTCGGCGGCTTCTTCCTGGCAGCGATAGCAAGGATTTTCTCCGGCAAGGGTGTCGAATACACCAGGACGGATCATCTTGTTGGATGAATGGGTTGCCTGCCTCACCGAGGGGGCCGGCTCGAAACGAGATCGTCAAACATGGCTTTCCACTTCATCGCCGACTTCCGGGCGCTGAAAGCCTCGGCGAAGTATCGGCCGGACTCACCCATCGCGGGGAGCTGGTCGGCGTGTTCATGCATCCAAACCATCGCGCGGGTTAGCGCCGACACATCCTCCGTCGGAATGACCAGTCCGTTTGCGAAGGACCGAACAATCTCAACCGAAGCGCCGCAGCTTTCGGTGCAGATCACCGGCATGCCCGACGCCGCCGCCTCGGCGATGACCAACGCCCAAGGCTCATAACGGCTGGGTAAGATGAATACGCCGTGCTTCTCGAAGACCGAGGGGAGGTCCGCAGGCTGCACGAACCCGTGCTCTTCGGCGCCTTCGATCTCCCGCAGCATGGGCGCGAGAGGCCCGCTGCCATAGAACGACAGGGACCAGGGATCCGTAACCTGCTGGCGGTAACGCCCGTAGGCCGACGCCAGGATATCCAAGCCCTTTGCCTGCACATACCGACCGACATAGACAAACCGCCGGGGCCACTCCTGCCGCCTCTGCCCGACCGGATTAAAGCAGTTGTGGTCGTAGGCGTACGAGCCACGGAGTATGTGAGCTTCTGAGAAGCCCAATCGTCTGGCGTATTGCCAGGCACGCTCGCCGATGACCGCAACCCGGTCGATCCTGCGAAGGTAACGGCGAAGGATCAACGGGGCGAGGTATTGGCGGATGCCACCCCGCCACGAGGTATCCATGGTCATCACCAACGAGGCCCCTTCTAACGCCTTGCTGAATGCCAAGCGCCGGAACGCCTTCTCGAACCAACCGGACAAAACAAGGATGTCCGGCCGATGCTCAGCGACAATGGAATGAATTAAGTCAAAGTTGCCCCTGTCGCTCATGTTTAGCAGGCGGCAGGGCACACCGGCCATGACGTCATCCGTGTAAGGCGCTTGCGCGTCCGAACCTTCATGGCGAAACGTGATGACAAAGAGGTCCACATCATCGAAGGCGGCCAACTCTCGCCAGGCCGCGGCCATATAACCAGAGATCGTCGGCCAGCAGATTACGACTTTCATGAAAAGCCCGCCATCATCGACTTTTATGCAGGGAAGTTGCAGGAAACCATACGCCAAACAATGCAGTATCCTATCTAGTGTTCGTAGATGCAACCCGGCGACTAACACCCTCTCACGTCCAGTTGGGCCCTCTGTGACACGCTGGGCCGCCACCCCTTGGGGTCGGGTTGGCATACCTTCAGGGGGTCCTTAACATATCACGTTAAGCGACCCATTTTTATGACGACCAGCAGCACCCATCCCAGCTACCGTGTCTATACATGCCTCGGACGCCGCGTCTTGGCGATGCCCACCGCATCACGGAGGCTGCGATTGGCCGGCCTGGCGCGCTATCAACCATTCACTTTCAAACGCAAGCTTTATCGTAGGTTGATCTGGGTTTGTATCAACACCGGGTTGGACCGGTTCTTCAGCAGGCCGGCTACATCGCCCCTGGCCGATACATTCGGCTTCGATTTCGACCGGTGGCTGAGCCAAGCCCAGGCCGACCTCGGTGCCGGCGGGTTGATCGGAATAGTATACTGGCCGCCCCAAGCAGACCGCCGCCGTATATATGTTCATCTGTTTAACACAGACCTGACGCCGGTGGGCTTTGTCAAGGTGTCACTCGACACCGTGAATGATGGTTCCCTTGAAAGGGAAACCAAAGCCCTGGAAACACTACACACAGCAGCACTCCAACAATGCCGCGTCCCCCGCGTGCTTTCCGCTGGCCGGTTCGGCGGGCACACGTACCTCATCACCGAACCCATACCCGTATCCGCCAAACCCGTCGCGGCCCTGGTCGAGTCGTTCCCGCGCGCGTGCGTCGACGAGTACGCGGGCCATGCCCGCCGTGTAAGTGCTCAGGAAATCACGGGGCTTTCGTGGTGGGCCGCTTATAGGAGCACGCTCGGAAATACGGACGGTGGGTTCCATAATGCCCTGATGGGCTCCATGGCCCACGGGCTCGATATCGGCAACGCACACGGAGATATGGGGTCCGCCAACCTGGTCCGTGACGGAGAGACCCTGTGGGTGTACGATTGGGAAAATTACTGCGACGATGCGCCATTGCTCGCCGATGAAATCGGTTTTTATATGGCCATTAACTTCACACGGATTCTAACCGATCCTAAACACGAATTGGATCGTTTCTGTCAACGATTTCTGAGAGACACCCCAGATCTAACACCATGTTCTGTATTGGCATCGCTGGCCTTCCGTGCCGCCTGGGGCCTGGACGACGCGATCCTCTTCCTGAAACACTGGGGAACCCGGAGCCATTGAGCTTATGAATCAAACGTACAAAAGTCAGTTCAAAGACCAGAGCAAGGCGATCTCCTACGATCAGATGCAGTACGCCTCCGGGTCCTATGGTGACATGCTGTGGGAGTTGGAGAAGCCGCAGCTCGCCGAGCTGATCGCCGACGTGCGCAAGACACACAGCCACATCGACTACCTGGACTTCGCCGCCGGCAGCGGGCGAATCATCTCGTTTGTCGAAGACCTGGTTGATACCGCGACCGGGATCGAGATTTCACAAAGCATGGTCGATCTGGCATCAACCAAGATCAAGGAGGGGCAGATGATCTGCCGGGACATCACGGGGCCGGATGCTGAGATCGAGGGCAAGTACGATCTCATTACGACCTTCCGCTTTATCCTTAACGCCGAACCGGCGCTTAGGCTGGCGGGTATCAAGGCCCTGGCCGCCAGGCTCAAGGATGATTCGAGCCGTCTGATTTTTAACAACCACGGGAACCTGTTTAGTCACAAGCTGCTGCTCTGGCCCGTGCATGCACTTCGTCGCAGCGGCAAAGGCTATCTGTCTGAGGGCAACTATATGACCCACGGCCAGGTGGTCCGGCTTCTCGATGCAGCCGGTCTTGAAATCGTACGATCCGTTGGCTGCGGTATGCTCGGTGGGCATGTCGCGAAGATCTTAGGACAGGAGCGCACGCTGAGATTTGAGGCATGGATGGCCAATCAGGCGATCCTCAAGCGTCTCTGCGTGAATCGGATGTACATCGCTCGACTCAAAAAATAGTTCTGAAATATCTAAACCCCCTCGACAGGCAACCGGTCTGTGTCGTAAGTTAATGTGGCGACATCGGATAAGGGTAAGCAAAAAAAAGTTGTACGCCGTCAAATATTAGTGTTGCTTCATGGAACGTGGGTTGGTACGTTAAGAACACTATGGGAGAAAGAATCTACCGGGTTTTAGCTGTTTTGAGCGCGTTGGGTGTCGGGGCTTTGGCCGTGACTCCGCTGTCCGCGGGCGTGCTCAATATCGGGCAGCGCGGCACAGGGTTTGGACACGCACAGCCAAGCCCAGCGCCTAATGGCGGGTTCCCTGAAAACACCATCCCCGCATTCGAATGGGCGTTCCAACACGGCGCGGATATGATCGAAATCGATATCCGCTTAACCGCCGACGACCAGGTGGTGGTGTTCCACGACCACACCATGGAAAGGACCAGCGACGCGGGGCCGGTTGCTGTAAGGGGCCTGACCCTGGAGCAAATAAAGACGGTCGACGTCGGGTCGTTCCACGATCCGGTCTTCGCGGGCCTACAGGTCCCGACCCTGGGAGAGGCCGCGGCGGTCGCCCAACAATTCAATAGGCGCCTGTGGTTGGACATCAAATGGCCGGACATGGGAGCCGAAACCGCGCTGGCTTTGGCCAACGCGGGGATGAGCCAGGACCAAGTCATCTTCAACGTGCTGACCGATCAATCGAGAGATTCAATTCGCCAGGACTTCCCCGATGCGCCGATCTATTGGAAGTGGGATCACCGTGAAGAGCGCGACGGCGTGAGCCCGCCGGCGAATCCAGACCCGAGCTTTTTCGACACCTACGTCAATCGTGGATACGCCGGTGTTGAGTTGTGGGGGCTGTCGGGCGTGACCAAGGAGTTCGTAGACGTCGCCGCGTCACGCGGGTTGAACGTCGTCGTCTGGGGCACGCATTTCGCCAGCAATATGGCCCCGATGATCGACGCGGGGGTCTTCGGCGTGGTCACCTATGATGTCTCCGAACTGACGGGTTTGAACCTGCTCGCCGGCGATCTTAATTCAGACGGTTTCGTCGGTCTGGAAGATCTCAACCTGATCCTCGGGAACTGGAATCAGGCGGTCCCCGCAGGCAACCGGCTTCTCGGCGACCCTTCCGGTGATGGGTTCGTTGGCCTGGAAGACCTCAATCAGGTCCTGGGGGTCTGGAATGTTGGCACACCACCCCCCCCCGTTTCCACCTTGTTGGCCCAGGTGGCGTCTATCCCCGAACCGGCCTCTTTGACATGGCTTCTTACGGGCGCTATCGGATGCCTGACGGGAAGGACAAAACGACGATCTTGCAACAGATTTCCCCGTTAGACCGTGAGCTCTAGTTACCCCAGTTTCCCGACACTTGGTTGGCCATACAAAAAGGACAGCCGGGTGAATTTTTACCCCGCCATTTTTCGTCGATACCACAGCACCACGCTGGGCGTGGCGGGTTCACTTAGGAAGGCCTTTACGCTCGCTCGGCCATTCGGCCTTGTATCGTGAACTCACACATGTCATTATTTAAAGTACCACCGGTGGATTAGGCCGCCCTTGATAGCACCTGCCACCGGATGAAGACTTGGCGTTAGGTCACAACTAACATAGAGTGATTGCCGGATGCGGATCACCCACCTGATCACGAGTCTTGACCCCGCGGCGGGTGGGCCGCCTATGGTTGTCTTGCGCCTGGCGGCGGCCCAGGCCAATCTCGGGCACGACGTTTCGATCATCAGTTACGACTCCCCCGCGGCTAGGCCGAGCATCGACAAGACGATCGCGGGGCTGCCGTACATCGAAAAAGTTAAGATCCATTGGCTGGCAGTCGGGGGCCGACTCGAAACAGCGCTTGGGTTGGGCTTGGCGCAGAAACTGGCGCCTCTGCTGGCCGATCGAGAGATCGTTCAACTCCATGGCGTGTGGGAAACGATGCTCCGCGTCGCCGCCACGATTGCAGAAAAAAACAAGACGCCCTACGTCGTCATGCCCCACGGGATGCTCGACCGCTGGAGCATGGCGCAGAAGAAAACCAAGAAGCGGATCGCGATGGCGCTGGCATACAAAAGGATGCTCGACCGCGCCGCGTACCTGCATGTGCTCAACGAAGACGAGATGCCACCGATCCGGGAGCTGGGCATCGCGACTCCGATGAAGATCGTCCCCAACGGTGTGTTTCTTGAGGAGATCGAACCGCTGCCGACACCGGGCGGATTCCGTGCCGGGCGGGCGGAGTTGGGGGATGATCCGTACATTCTTTTTCTTAGTCGGCTGCACTTCAAGAAAGGCCTGGACTATTTGGCCGGGGCGTTTGCCAAGGTCGCGGCTGAGCACGACCGGGTCCGCCTGGTCGTCGCTGGGCCAGACGGTGGAGCGCTAAACGACTTTGAAAAACAGGTGAATGAAGCCGGCTTGGCCGGGCGCGTCCATGTGGTGGGACCGATCTACGGGCCACTGAAGTACGAAGCGCTGGTCGATGCGGCCTGCTTCTGCCTGCCCAGCCGACAGGAGGGATTCAGTATCGCGATCACCGAGTCGCTTGCGTGTGGCACGCCGGTGGTGATCTCGACAGCCTGCCACTTCCCCGAGGTCGCCCAGGCCCATGCCGGCCATGTGGTCCCCCTGGAAATCGACCGGATCGCCCAATCGTTATTAGACCTACTCGGTGATGAGTCCAAGCGTCAGCAGATGAGCGAAAACGCTGTGGAACTTATCCATCAGCGTTATACCTGGCCTAAGATCGCGGAGCAGACCCTCGAGGCATACCAAAAGGCGGTTGGAGCAGGTGTAGATCGCGCTGCGGGATAAACGCGCCACCGTAATCGCTTGGTGGGTAGGCCATATACCGGGTCGTGGTTCGACCCCTATGTTGGTATTCCGTCGTCGCGGGACGGGCCCCGGATATGTTTGACTTCCGCCGGGCTGCCGACCACAACCGTGTCTTGCTTGACGTCACGGAACACACTGGCGCGGGCCCCCACCACCACGCCGTCCCCGATCTGAACACCGCAACCCACATACACATCCGCCGCCAACCAGCAACGATCACCGATCTTGATCGGCAGCCCAATGATCGGCATGTCGCTGCGTTCATAGGTATGGGTCGCGGTACATAAGTGTGAGAACTGGCTTATCCGCGATCCAGCCCCGATGGTGATCGGCGCCTGGCAATCCAGCACGACGTTGTGGCAGACCACGGACCCCGGGCCCAGGGTCAGGTTCCACGGGTGGATAATCCTGACGGATGGATTGATCTTTGCGCTGCCATCCACGCGGGCTCCGAAGCACCTCAGCAGAAGCCTGCGCCAGGCATTGGCGGGCTCGGGGCTCAGGAAAAACAAGAACCTCTGAACCCAGCGCCAAGCGAACGCCGCAAGCCTCCCGCCGAACGTCAGGCGGCGGAACACGCGACGGCGGGGTTCCGGCACGACCGTCGTGATCGGCTCGCCCGCGGGCTGGTTTGGGCCGACGGGGGTCATTTCAGGTTCCGTTCCTTGATGACCTTCGCCGGGTTGCCAACGCACACCATCCTCGCGGGGAGGTCTTTGTAGACACTCGAACGGGCACCCACCACGGTGAGATCGCCGACTTCGACACCCGGGCCGATGAACGCGTCGGTCCCGATCCATACGTCACTGCCAACCGATACCGGGGCACGGATAAGCTTAAAGGCATGGTCGGCATAATCGTGAGTGCCGGCGCAGAGGTGGGAGTACTGGCTGATGATCGACCGCTTGCCGATGGTGACCATACCGAGGCTGTAGATAATGGCGTAGTCACCGATGGTGGCGTCGTCGTCGATCTCGACCATCCAGGGGACCTCGATGTTGACGGTCGGGCGGATGGCGACGCCGGTACCGATCCGGGCCCCGAACATCCGCAGCAGCCGGGACCGGAAGCCATACCAGTTGTGGAAACTGATACGGAATACGGGTTTGCCGATGAGCATCCAGACGGCCCGGCCCAGCTTCTCGCGGAAGCTCCAGGGGCTCGCCTCGGGGTGCAGTTGCATCACGCCGACCTGCGGCTTGGGCACCACCGCGGCCCGTTCGATCCCGGATGATTCGGTGCCCTCTGCCTTGGACAGCGCCGACAACGGGGCAGCCTGGACGTCCGTCGTCCGGCGTTCGCCACGCTTGCGCTGACGCAACATCTCACGGAGCTTAAGCGCGACCATCGAATCGTAGGTCGCGATGAACCTGCAGAACTCGAACCCCGCCGATCCATCCAGAACGCCGAACTTGATCACATACATATAAAGGAAACGCCACAACGAAGGCAGCGGGACAAACTGCGTGACATTACGCTTCAGCCAGCGCCTGCGATGTGTCTCGGCCGTGACGTTCGCCGACTCTTTCTTCCCATCGGGCTGGGTGATATCGATGAAGAGCTGCCTGGCTTCAAGCGTCGAGTAGCGGTTGTGCTTAGCGAAGTAATGCTCGAGCCCGCGACGGTCCTCGTGGAGCATCGGGTCTTTGATCTTGCCGATCGGGTCATCGATGATAATGTGTTCGTGGACCAAGCGGTCCTCGTAACGCCCCTTGTTGCGCTTGAAGAAACGCATGTTCCAACTGGGGTAGTACCCGCAGTGACGGATCGGCCGATCCAGGAAATAGGTCAGGCGGTTGATGAAGAACCCGTTCTCGGGGACGGAATCGACCGGCTTATCGGCCAACTCAACTAACTGGTCGCGGAGCTTGGGCGTGATCACCTCGTCGGCATCCACGATCAGCAGCCAGGGCGACTGAAACGGCATGTTCTCCATCGCCCAATTCTTCTGCTCGGCGTACCCAGGCCAGTCGTGATGGACCACCTCGGCCCCGAAGGACCGGGCGATGTCCGGCGTCCCATCCGTCGAACCCGAGTCGATCACGAAGACCTTGTGGGTCCAGCCTTGCAGGGCCTGTAGACAATGAGGCAGGTTGATTGCCTCGTTATGTGTGATAATGATGACGTCGATCATGGGCATCCATCGCCTGGGGCCAGTGTCCAGTAACCGCGGTGAACATCCAAGCTTACCACGCTATCCTAGTATATCGGTTGGACCACAAGCCATCGTGACGGGCGATCTTGGGGCGGATCGCGGTCGTATGACCCTAAGCCCCGAGGGCAGGGTGCTGGGAGCCAAAAGGCCTTGGGCTTGATTCCGCTCAGCCACGCGGCGCGGCTCGCCGATGTATGGTGAGCCAGTGACCACAGGCACGGGAGCCCGATGCGTATCATCCTTCTAAATCAGGCCTTTTATCCGGACCATGCCGCGACCGCCCAGCACGCCCACGACCTGGCTAAGTACCTTGTCGCGCAGGGCCACGAAGTCGCTGTGGTCGCGTCCCGTTCGATCTACGGCTCAAAAGGCGCGGCGCTACCCAAGCGCGAGACCGTCGACGGCATCGAGGTCCACCGGGTCGGCAAAAGCATCTTCGGCAAGGCGTCGATCATCGCACGGCTGATCGACTTCGCCCTGTTCTACATGCTGGCCTTGAGCAAGGTGGTCACAATCAAAAAGCCGGACGTCATCGTCCCGTTCAGCACGCCGCCATTCATCGCGCTGGTCGGGTGGATGCTCAAGGCGGAGAAGCGGTGCAAAAGCGTCTACTGGGTGATGGACCTGTACCCGGACGTGCCGATCGCTTTTGGACTCATGAAGGCCAACGGGTTGGGCGCTCATTTACTGGAACGGGTCCACATGTTCTGCTTTAACCACAGTGACCGCTCGGTGGTGCTGGGGCGTTGCATGCGTGACCGGTTGATCGAAAAAGGCGTCCCGCCGGAGAAGATCTCGTTGATCCCCCCGTGGGCCGACATCGACGAACTCGAGCCGCTGCCTCGCGATGAGAACCCGCTGCGTAAGGCGTGGGGCCTGGAAAATAAACTGGTCGTGATGTACTCGGGGAACCTGGGGCTCGCCCACGACATCGACACGCTCCGCGGCGCGATGGAACAGCTCAAGACCCGTGACGACATCCGCTTCGTCTTCGTCGGAGGCGGTAAGCTGATGACACAGCTTCAAGCCTACTGCGAAGAACACAGCCTGACCCACGCGATCTTCAAGCCCTACCAGCCGCGCGAGGCGATCCGTACTTCGCTAAGTGTGGCTGACCTGCATCTTATCAGTCAGGCGGAGAAGATGACCGGGCTCCTGGTGCCATCGAAGCTTTACGGGATCATGGCATCGGGGCGTGCGTCGGTGTTTGTCGGGCGTGAAGAGGCCGAGGTCGCCAGGGTGCTGAACGAGACCGGTGCCGGCCGGGCCGTCGCGGTCGGTGATGTGGGCGGGTTGGCCGACACCATCGCCTCACTCGCAGACGACCCCGAGGCCTGCCGACGTATGGGCGAAGCGGCACGAGAAGCGATGGCGAAGACCTACGACCGCCGGCACGCCTGCGCCGCATGGGAACGGTTGTTGACCGAGTGTGTTTCGGGCAAGAAGCACGATCTGGCCGATGAAAACCACCAGGACGCCGACCCATCGACGCAAAACGAACCCGCGCGGGCGCAGGGAAGCCAGTGATGACCGACAACCAACCCGACAACAAGCATGCCGGCGTGTACCAGCGCCTGGATCAAGTCGCGGGGTACCCTTACCCCTTGCGCGACTACGCGCGCAGGCTGGGGTGGAATATCGTGCAGACGATTCTGATCCGCACCAGCCCAGGGCGCGCCATGGCGTGGCGGCGGTTCTGGCTTCGGCTGTTCGGCGCAAAAATCGGCAAGCTCAGCGGTATCCGCCCCACCACACGCATCGTACACCCCTGGCTGTTGACGCTCGCCGACTACGCCATCCTCGGCGACGGCGTAACCGTCTACAACCTCGGGCAGGTCACCGTCGGCGAACACTCCGTCGTCTCGCAGAACGTCCACCTCTGTGCCGGCACACACGACTACACCAAGCCAGACCTGCCACTGGAACGGTCGACGATCACGATCGGCAATGGCGTCTGGGTCTGCGCCGATGCGTTCATCGGCCCGGGTGTAAGTATC
>JAJDCT010000015.1 GCA_029260695.1 Phycisphaeraceae bacterium | reverse complement strand
GACCCATGCCCAACGCCCCGATCTGGCACAGCCCCGCACCGTGGCCCCAGCCCGCGCCGCGGAGCGTGACCGACTCAATCTCGCCGCCGCTATCGCGTTGGGTACGCACGGCAAAGGCGCTGCTGTACAGGAACCCGCTGTGCAACACCTCGCGGATCCGGTATTCACTTTCCAATATATGCACGACCTCGCTGCCCGTTTGATCGGTCCACCTCAACTCAACCCGACTCGCCCGCCCGCTGACTCCGCGCGACACCACACACAGGTTGCGCAACTCGTTAAGCCCGGAGGCTTGGGGCAGCTTGTCTCGTAGCAGTGATTCTAATTCGGCGCGTGAGTAGGTCACGGCCCAGCGGAAGTAGTCGTCGACTTCGTCGACGCGCCCGAGGTATTGGCTGATCGTTTCGACGGGGACGACGTGTGTGCTGCAGAAGGCCCGAGTCTTATCGATCCATTCGCCGTCAAGGAAGGCGTCGAGGTTGTCTTCGGTGACGGGCATGAAGTGATGTACGGGGTCGTCTGCCGGGGCGTCGACTACGGCGCTGATCCCGGGCTTGGGTTCGCCCCAGACATGCTCGGCCAGTTCGGAGATGCCGCCGCAGCTCTTGGCGTAGTTGGCGTCCAGCACCCGGCCGTTGGGGCCGATCAGCGCAAGCCCGCGTGTGCCCCTTACCGCGTCGATCGCAGATTGACTCATATCACCGGTGCCCTGATACCGCTGGCAGCAGTCGTCGTTGCACCGGTCGAAAGGCTGGCCGTCGTGTTTGGGTTCGGTCATCGCAAGCAGCCAGGACCGCGCGACGACGCACTGGGCTTTTAGAAACTCGACCGGGCAGGCGCTGCCCATCTCCGCGGTGATGACGCCGATGAGGTAATCTTCCAGTGGCAGCTCGTTGACCATCACGATCCCACCGGGTGCGGCGACGAACTCGAGCGAACCGGCAAGTGTCTGGTCGGCTTGTTTCTGCCAATGAAACCCACGCCCGGCAACGACGCCGCGCACGAGGATGCCCGAACCAGGCGCAGATGCCGTTATCTCTTTCGGCACTACGCGTAAACTGTTTGTCGGACCGATCGAACCTTCGGATGACCGCAGCAACAGGCCCGCGCTGCTTTGCTCGATGTGAATCGCTGAGTCCGCGGGGAGAGCCCTATTCGTAGCGCCGCCCCCGGCACCCTCGCTACTTCCGGTGCCCCCGGCACCCCCAGAATCCTCGAAACCTCCTGTGATCAAACACGACCCGCCCGGCATCACCAGGTCGATTCCGTCACACCCATCGGTCTCAAGGATGACTCCGATGCGGACGCTTGGTTCGGCGCGTGCCGCGGGCGTCCAGGTATGAATGTCAACCTCACATTCGGTCGTGCTCAAGGGCTGCCTCGCTAACTAAAGATATACCTTGCGATTAATCATTCTGTAATATCACCCCGTGAGCAAGAGATTATCCGAGCGTTGGTTGTTTGTGTCAAAGTATTTACGAGTATTACGCCGGAGCAGATATTTTGAGGAGCTTGCGTGTAGCCAGGCTACCCCGTGGATTCAGCGTGGTCTGGTTGGAGCAGTCTGTTAAACTATATGTCTATCTATCGTCTGGGTTTCTCAGATGTGTTCCCCCGGGCGGAGGGATGTAATACTGTTATCTGTAGTTAGGAAGGCGGATTGTTTTTGGCTATTGCTGGCTGCATGCGCGGCCTTTGGCATTGTGTGTTCACACGCAGGTGCGGCGGTCGATCCGTCATCGGTGGTCGTGCTTTATAACGCTGACAGTGCGGACGGATTGGAGATCGCCAGTTACTACGCCAAGGTCCATCCGGGTGTCAGGCTCCATGGCCTACGCAATGTCAGCACTTCGGAGGAGGTCACGCAGGATCACTACCTTGACGTGATTCGTCCGCAGGTGCTTGCCGGCATCGACGCCAGCACCGACGTGATCGTAACCACCAAGGGGATGCCGCTTAGGATCATTAACAAGACCTCCAACCCAGGGACCTACCCCGGTTGGCGTGGCGAAAAATTCAACATTTCGATCCCCAACGACTGGTGGGAGCCCTACTCCAGCCTCGAGAGCGAGCTTACCCGGATCGACCGGATCGATTCGGCGGAGCAGATGGGAGACCAGGCTTTCCTGCTCTCGTCCTCCGCGTTTTCATTCGGAACCTTCCACCACGGGGCGAACCCGTACTACAACCGTCGCGCCGAGTTCGACCGCAGCGATCCCGCGAACGAAGGGATACGCCTGACCGCTAGGCTGGACGGGTTTAGTGTCGGCGACGTCATCGCGAGCATTGACCGGGCGCAGCAGAGTTACTTATTGCCTAAGCCACAGTACTTCGTTGTGGATGACGACCCGGGCGCTCTGGGGACCTATGCCGATCGTATGTCGAAGCTGGTCAAAGATGTGTTGGTCCCGGCGGGGCAAAAAACTATCTACGATGCGGGTACTGAAGACATCACCACCGCGCCCGGTAGCGTGATCGGGTATGTCAGCCACGGGTCGCAAGCCGCGGGTGCCGGTTTTATCGACCGCCTCAACTTCGATCTGGCGCCGGGTGCCGTGTTTCATACCTGGGAGAGCTTCAACGCATTCAGCTTTACCGAGGGGAATAACCTGTACGGGCAGGGGCTCGCCGGGGAGTGGCTCGCCAAAGGCGGGACCGCGGCGTTGGGGCATGTCCAAGAGCCCACCGCAAGCATCACTACCGTCGCCAACGAAGACATCTTCTTCGAGATGCTGCTGCAAGGGTACACGTTTGCTGAGGCCGCGTGGTCGGCTACAGCGCAGCTTTCTTTCGTCAACACCGTGGTCGGTGACCCGCTCATGACGTTCAGGCCGTGGGTCGTCGGAGACACGAACCTGGATGGCAGGGTCGGCCTCGAAGATCTCAACGCCGTCCTGGCGAACTGGAACATGAGGACCCAAGCATACGACATGCAATTGGGTGAAATGACCGGCGACGGGTTTGTGGGTTTGGAAGACCTTAGCCTGTTG
Source organism: Phycisphaeraceae bacterium (assembly GCA_029260695.1). Lineage (GTDB taxonomy): Bacteria > Planctomycetota > Phycisphaerae > Phycisphaerales > Phycisphaeraceae > JAJRRS01. The sequence goes on along the minus strand of JAJDCT010000015.1, from coordinate 1,228 downwards.
CTGGGGAATTGGAACAACCAAGCCACCCCGCCGGCGGGAGAAATCCAATCTTCACCTGCTCCGGGTAGCGCCGTGGCCATGCTGATCTGCGGGGGGCTTGTGTTGATACGTCGCGGACGAAACGGTCTGCGGATTTGGGCTTAGGCCCGTTTCACTTTATCAATAGCGTTGTATAACGGTTTAGCCCGGGCGGCCACGCCCTAAGTACGCCGCGTGGCAGCGGCGGCTAAACATCACCCGCTACGGTAAAATAAAACCGCTCTAATCCACACGAACCGGGCACGGCTCGATAGGGAGCGAACCCTTGGGGGGTGTGAATACCTCGATCTTTGACTTTGCTATGGGTAACCAAGTCAGCCAATTTACCGGGCTCACTGTGGCGTGAGCGGGGCCCCCGATCGCATAGTGCCCAGACCCGCATGATCGCCAAGCTGGCGCATAAATACCGGTTTAACAGGCAATTGAACGCTGAAAGTTGTGCCATAAATGGCTTGAGTTTCCCCAAACGTGGCGTATACTTACCTGACTGCCAGGGGCGATAGGGCCCGCCATCCTCGGCGGGGAGAATTGGCCAGACCACAGTAGAAGGACCGTTTACCTTGCAATATTGCCGGATGAGTTTGTTCGTGTGGGTATTGATTGCGGCGGTGAGTGTCGTGATGCTGCCCGGATCGGCCTGGGCGTTTGAAGTCAACCCCGCGAATACCGTCCCCGGCGTGGTGGCGAACAGCCTTATCGTCAACGGCGCCGGTGGGGATTGGAACGTGGCAGAGCTTCTGCTCGAATTGGACAACGGTTCGGTCTACAACGACCCGGACTTCGATGCCTTCTTGCCACAACAGAATTTCTGGCCCTCGCTCCCCGATCTGGAGTTCGACTCATGGGTCGGGATCCCAGGCGACCTGACCGCCTCGATCCAAGGCTCGGCGATCGACCTGGGTGACTCAGGGCCCGTGGTCATGGGCGATCAAAAAGTCAGCATCATCTGGTTTAACTCTGACCTCACCAACACGGGCCCGGTCCGCATCGCTAACATGTCGCTCTCTGATGATGCACAAGGCACCTGGTCCGTCATCGTGGGATTTTCCGGCCAAGTGTTCCTGACCCAGACCGGTTGGGTTGTGAACGGTGTGATGCAACTCACGCCGCCGCCACCGCCGTTGATCGGCGACCTGGATAACGATGGGTTTGTCGGGATCTCGGACCTGAACCTCATCCTTGGCGATTG
>JAJDCT010000014.1 GCA_029260695.1 Phycisphaeraceae bacterium | reverse complement strand
GACGCCCATGGCCATGGCTTCGAGGACGACGTTGGGCAGGCCCTCGGTCCGGCTGGGCAGCAGCAGCGTGTCGAGCATCTCATAGATCGGGCGTGCATCGGTCTGCCAACCCCACCACCGGATCGCGTTGGCTACACCGAGTTGATGGGCCAGGTTCTCAAGCTCCTGGCGTTGCGGGCCGTCACCGATCAGGTGCAGCTCGACTTGGGGGTGAGTCTTGGACAGGTCAGCCATCATGCGGATCGCGCGATCGACACCCTTCTCCGGGCTAAGTCGGCCGATCACCCCGATGGCGAAACGATTCGAGGGCAGGCCCATCGCGGACTTGGCTTGCTGAGGTGTCCGTGTGCGTGAGTATTCGTCGGCGTCGATCGCGTTTGGGATGTAGGTCAGCCGCTTGGGGTTCACGCCGTGGTAAGCGCAGTGCTTAACCAGAGGGGGACTCACGGCGATGACCTGGTCGTAGCCGAGCATCGCGACGTTGTCGATGTGGTAGTACAGCCGGGTCCGCCAGGTCTCACGTGTGAAGCCGTGGGCTGTGGAGACCAGTTTCATGGGATGAAACCGCCTGACCAGCCGACCCAGCACGTTGGTCTTGTAGTCATGGCTGTGCCAGATGTCGACCTTCAGATCACGGCAGAGCTCGATCATCGAATCGACCGCGTGGTGGTCCAGTGCGTACGCCTCGGCGATCTCGTAAAGCGGGCAGCCCAGCCGTTTGGCGTCATTTCGGATCACACACATGCCGGGGTCGCCCTGGGGATACAGGTACGCCGCCGCCATTTTATATCGCGTGGTGTCTGCAAACCGTGGGCTGCGCAGGATGGTCTTTTCGGGCCCGCCGCCACATCCGGCTACGACCCGTGCGTGCAGGACTGTCGCCGCTTGATGGACAGCGCCGCGATTCGGGATGTTTTGTGTATTCGGGTTGGTCGAGGCGGCAGCAGCGGCCGGTGCTTTAAAGGTCGGTGTTTCGATGGCCGGCATTTCATAGACTAGGGGCTCATCCAGGACAGCCTCTTCGATCGGCTCGGGTGGACGTTCAGACGGGGGATCCAACCGATCCTTGTCCGGGAACAAGTCGCCGGCCGTGAGATTGAGGTTTTGTGTCGGGTGGTCAGGCATGTCGGTCAAAATATCGCGTTGGGTTAGAGCATGAATCCGGGGCAGGTGGCACAAGCGGTTTCTTTAGCCTGCTCATCGGTCAAACGCTTTTTGAAACTGCGTCGTGCCAACCGGTACCGTTGGCCGTTCCAGACCTTGGCAAACCCGTGCTCGAAGACGTCGCCCATGTCTTCGCCTGGATCGAACGAGCCGCAGCAGGCCACGACCTGCCCATCCCAGTTGATGACGCTCTGGCGCCAGGGCCAGGAGCAATCGAACTGTTTTTTGCCGTTGTAGTCCCCGTCTGTGACCTCGCCGGAGTGCCTCATCTTCTTGTACGGCTCAAGCACAAATTCCGGGTCTTTCGGCAACCAGTTCTGCAGGTGTGTCTTGACCTTCTTCTTAAGCAGGTCATCGGCCAAACCAAGCGTCTGTAGATTCTGGTCTTGATCCTGGAACCGTGCGTTCATCGACGCGGTGGAGAAGACTGCCTTGCAGCCCAGATCGTTGGCGAGCTGTTGGAACAATTCCCGCTCGTGCTCGTTGTGCCTTGTCACGACGAAGTTGAGCTGAACCATAGGTGATTTGCTGCCCATCCGGTCGCGCGTTTCTATGATGTGTCTGATTTTTTCAACCGATTCGTCCAAGTGTTTGCCGGGCTGATAGATCTCGTATGTTTCCTGAGACGCGCCGTGCAGCGAGCAGGTCAGCGTGTCTAGGCCCGACTCGACCAGCAATTCAGCCTGACTCTTTTGGCCGGGCTTGGTCTTGAGCTTGAATGCGTGGAGGTTCGAGCTGATGTATGTCCAGATGCCCCGGTCATGGGCGTGGCGGATCATCTCGTAGATGTCCGGGACGATCAGCGGGTCGCCCCACATCGACAGGTCCAGGTCGCGCAGGTGCCACCTCAATGAGTCGATCAGTTTCTTGAGCCTGACAAGATCCATCTTGCCTTTGGGTCGGCCCTCAAGCCCGATGCCGGTGGGGCACAGCTGGCACTTGGTGTTGCAGATGTTGGTCGGTTCGATCTTCATCGAGTACGGCCGACCGATCACGCGCTCCGTCTTGAGCATGAACTGGATGTTGACCAACGCGATGTTTGCCAGCTTCAGCAGCGTCAGATACCGGCGGTTGCGCCAGACATGGAAGACGCCACGCGCGATGAAATCCACCAGCGACAGGGCCTTGTCCAGGATGAGGGTGTGCGCAGTGGAGGCTTTCCATCGGCCTGTGACGGCCACGGTCTGTGCCAGGGAGCGCTCGACGTGTGTGCTGATCGCGGTCATAGGGGTATTCTTAATCGCATCGAATTACTATGCCGTGCGCCTAAGCACAGGTTTAGGCAGCGCGGGCATCACTCCTACTGACGGCCCGGGGTCTGTCGACTGGGCGTGCTCTTGCTCGTCCTCATCCACACTGCAGAGATTATCCAGGTGGGACCTCATGACACGCGGCAGCACACCGGCTATGACCATCAGCAACCACGGCGGCTCGAACATCTCCAACGACAGGAACATGCCATCGAAGATAAAGATCAACAGACTCGCCTGACACGCCAGACAGATCCGTGAGGCGTGGTCGATGCGCCGCTTGGCGTCTTCGTCCGGTGCGGATCCGATCGCGTCCCGGCACATCATCCGGGCCCGACGGAAGTTCCACATCCCAAAGGCCAGCATGAACAGATACAGCGCCGCCGCGGGGATGCCGGTGTCCGCGGCGATCTGGAGGTACTGGTTGTGGATGGTTCGGCCCTGATAGTCTGCCCCGAAGTTGCGTGTGTATTGGTTGGAGTTACGGATGCCCTTGCCGAGTATGGGATTCTCCCAAGCGATCTGCCACGCGGCGTTCCAGGATTCAAAGCGAGACAGAGCGGAGGCGTCTGTCTTGAAGTTGGTTGTGGAGAGGAATCGCTCCTGGATCTGTGGCCCGGCCATGACCGAGAGCACGAGTACAAGCCCGATCGCGGCCGCGCCTGACTGCCACCTGGGGCGGTGGTGTACCAGCACCCATACGATCCCCACCGCGGTGGCGAGCATCGCACCACGGGAGTAGGTCATCATCACCGCGTGAATCATGACAAGCCCCAGAACCGCCGCAGCTACGGACCACCACCGGAACCAGCCCCGATCGGGCGAGAGCGCAAAGCAGTAGGCAAACGGGATACCCATTGCCAGGAGCAGACCCGCTCCGTTGTTGTCAAGCCCGCCGTACCCGTAGTGGAAGATGTTTAGTCGCCCGCCTTGGAAGAAGTAAAGGAAGTTGATTTCCCAGGCGATGTATCCCAGCATCAACAGCACCATCAACGCCAGCAATCGGATCTGCCAGAAGTGTTCGATCACCATGCTGGCGACCACCGCGATAATCATGACCTTCGCGTACTCGATCGCCCAGCCCTGCGCAATCTGCGGGTTGAAGGCGGTGATCGTACTGAACATCACCAGCAAGGCGTAGAGGATGATCATGGTGACCATGCCGTTGAACGCACTGCGCTTGATCAGCCGGCTTAGGTGCAGCCAGAAGCTCAGCAGTGTGATCATGGCCGCCAGTAACGACCAGCGTATGCTGCCGTCCAGCGCCCAGTCCCACAGGTGTTGCGGCCGAAGCATCGCCAGTGTGTAGTACAGCAGCACGCCCCAGAACGGCGTCTGCATCGCACCGACGGCACCCAGGACGGTCATTAACGATAGGAATGTGACTTGCTTCATAGCGTTGCCCTCGACTTCGCTCGAGTGCTTGACGGTCTCACCCAACATGGAGGTGAGCGAATTAAAATCGAACTTGATCATGCTAGGTCTTGTCTGATCCACATGGCCTGACAGGAGAGTCGGTCCACGCTGTGAGTCTAAAGATCGCATCCGGCTGGCCAGTCGGCCACCGGTCCCGGGTACGCTAGTCGCATGCTACGCCGCTTTCTTCACATCACGGTCGCTGTTGTCTTGCTGCTGAGTATGACGGGTATGCTCGGCGATCGGGATCGGCCCCGTGCCGGTGACCTGCTGGACCCGGGGGGCGACAGCCGGCTGCCTCGCGGTCAGCAGGTTGTATTTGAGGATGCATCGCAGAGCAGACACACCGTCTTTCCAGGTGATCTTCTTGCCCTCCGCGTAGGTCCGTCCGTCGTAGCTGACGGGGACCTCGTACAGCCTGGCGTTCAGCTTGGCGACCTTGGCCGTCATCTCAGGCTCAAGCCCAAACCTTGGCTCGGTGATGTCCAGCCGATCCGCCAACTCACGGGTGAAAACCTTGTAGCAGCACTCCATGTCCGTCAGGTTCAGGTTCGAGAGCATGTTGCTTAGCGTCGTCAGCATCTTGTTGGCCACCGAGTGCCAGAAGTACAGCACACGTCGGCTGTCCCCGATAAACCGTGATCCGAACACGGCGTCGGCCTTGTTTTCCAGGATCGGGGTCAGCAGTTGCTTGTAGTCACGCGGGTTGTATTCAAGGTCCGCGTCCTGGATCAGGACGATGTCGCCGGTCGCCAGTTTCAGACCCGTGCGGACGCCGCCGCCCTTGCCCTGATTCTGCTCGTGGAAGTGGATGATGTAATCCGGCCGCTCTCGGATCAGGCCGCGGAGGATGTCGCGCGTGCCGTCGGTCGAACCGTCGTCGACGATCACCACCTGTCTCTCCAGACCGCTTGGCAGCTCCACCTGCTCCACGCGCTCAAGCACCTGTGGCAGCAGATCGCGCTCGTTATAAACCGGGATGACGATGCTTAATACCTGTGCCATAGGGCGGCCTCCTGTCAGGTTCGGCCGCGCAAGATTGGCGAGGCCACACAATCCATACAGTCGACACATTCCGCATACGTCTTAACACCGGCACGCGGCGGGGTAACGGCCGATAATTTTCGCTACACCTATCCCCCAGGCCGTTAGAGCCGGTGGGCAGCCGACCCACCAAACCGCCTAATCGCCCCAACCGATCCAGCCGATACCAAATGGACTCAAGGCTACACCACAAGCCGCCATCGCTCGACGTCTACGACGACCACGCTGTGCGGCACAGGACCCCACGGATGACACAAGCCGATACCCACAAACTCCGCATCAGCCCACGCTCGCTTGCCGCCGACGCTTACGAGACCGATTCGTCGACCGGCGTCATCGAGGACTCGCTGGATCTGATTGAAGACCTCGGGGCCTATAACCGCTGGGTCTTTGACCTGCTTAGACCCCACGTCCAGGGGCGCGTGTTAGAAGTAGGCTGCGGCACGGGCAATATCACACAGTTCCTTTCTGCCCACGCCGATGAGGTTGTCGGGATCGATCCCGTAGCGCGATTCATCGACCGGTTCCGTCAACGCTTTACCGGCAGCACGTCGGTGACCAGCCACCGCTGTACGCTTGCGGAATTGACGCCACCGACCCAAGACACAAGCTGCTTCGATACCGCTGTGAGTTGTAATGTCTTCGAGCACATCGAAGACCACGTCGGAGCGCTCACGCAAGTCGCCACACACCTGCGCCCCGGCGGCAAGGCCGTGATCTTCGTCCCCGCCGGGCCGATCGCGTTCGGCCGACTGGACAAGGAACTGGGCCACCACCGCCGATACACCATCGACGCCCTCCGCAATGCCATGCAGGACGCTGGGCTGGAGTGGGTCGAAGGCCGCTACAGCAACGCCGTGGGTCTGCTGGGCTGGTGGTTCAACAGCGTCGTACTCGGCAAGACCACCGTGCCTGGGGATCAGGCCATCTGGTTCAACCGGCTCGTCCCGGTACTCAGCAGACTGGAAAAGCTGATCCGTCTGCCGTTCGGCCAGAGCGTTGTCGGCGTCGCACGCAAGCCACTCAGCGCTGCGCTGCCATCACAGCAGCCCGCCGAGCTCCGCCGCGCCGCATAACTGGCCTCAATTACCACAAACCGTTCAGCCCACGCTTTCGGTTTAGCGCACCACTGGCGTCATGAACACAACCACGCGACGATTTACAGCCGGGCTTGCGTTGATATTTATCATCGCTTTTACCGCAAGGCTTGCCCTCACTCATCGCTTCGTCGGACTCGACTCACCTCCCGACGCCAACGCCAACTCCGATCAGATCGACTACGAGTTGCTCACACACCATATGGTCACCGGACAGGGCTACACGATCACCCCCGGTTCCCATGGCACCCCCGGTTCCCCGGGCACCCCCGGTAAACCTACCGCATCACGCACACCCGGCACCTCGCTGACACTCGCACCGGCCTACGCCGTGTTTGGCCGATCGTTCACCGCGGGGCGCATCTGGTTCTGTGTGCTTTCGGCACTGACCTGTGTGCTCGTAGCCTGGTTGGGCGCGATAGGTTTCAATCGCGCCGTCGGCCTGCTCGCGGGGATTGGCTTGGCTTTCTACCCCGCCCACGCCTACAACGCCATGCACTTTGTCAGCGAAACCCCCTTTGGCTTCTGGTTGACACTTGCGTTGATCGCATCGGTCTACGCTTACCATCAACGACTCGGTGGCCCGGTCACCAAATGGGCCATCGACGCGCTGGCTGGGGTCTGTTGGGCGATGGCGATTTACACACGGCCCCAATTATTGTTGGCCGTGCCGATCGCCGGGGTGTTGGCATTGATCTTGTTTGCCATGAGAGACCGCGAACACCTCAAACGCTTTGCCGTGCAGGTGGCTGTACTTTCACTGGTGCTATCGCCTTGGGTGATCCGTAACGCCGTCGTGATGGGTAAGCCCACGATGTCCACCATCACCGGCTACGGCCTGTGGGGCTCGCACAACGATCTCACCTTCAACGACCCCGCCCAACGTGGCGGATGGGTCAAGGCCAGTGTATTAATAGATGCAGACCACCCGCTTTCCGGGAACGAAGTAGAGCGAAACGATCAGGCCACACGCTACGGCCTCGATGCGATCCGCGCTAACGCCAGCCAGATGCCTGCGCTCATCTCCGCGAAACTATGGCGCCTTGTCACACCTATCAAAGACACCGATAACAGCTTGGTTCAGACCGCCTTCGCCGTCGGTTGGCTCGCCGTCGCGCCGTTGATGCTCATCGGCCTGGCACTTGGTTTCAAACGCTCACCCGCCACCGCAGCCCTGCTGCTGCTGCCGATCCTGGCAACGCTGGCAAGCACAATCATCTTCTACGGAAGCGACCGCTTCCGCGATTCGGTAGCACCCGTGTTCATCGTGTTCGCCGCGGTGGGATTGCAGCAGATTTACCGAGTGCTATGCACCCGTCGGTCCGTACCGCACATCGCATCTTTCGATAGTCAGCAGGAAGTCACCCGCGCCGCCTGACTTTGGCAGATGTGGGCCAGGCTATCGCAGGTATACACGACATCTTCTTCGGTAGTGAACGGCCCGAAACTCAGCCGAGTCGTGCCCCCGACTTGATCGGTCCCGATCGTCTGGTGCGCCAGCGGCGCGCAGTGGATCCCCGATCTCGTGAGCAGACCGAAGTCTTTTTCTAAGACGTCCGAGAGTGATTGCGGATCGTCGAAACCATCGATGCGGATACTGAAAACCGCAACGCGGTCTTCAGCGCCTTGCGGGCCG
>JAJDCT010000013.1 GCA_029260695.1 Phycisphaeraceae bacterium | reverse complement strand
ATGCCAGTGGGGCGCGACATCCATCACCACCGCCAAGACACCCAGGCCGCCAGGTCGTAATTCGGCATTCTGCCAGACAGTCGTGACCTGTAGCTTCCGGCCGTCGGGGCTCGGCCACTGCGCCGCAGGGATGCCGGCATGACCCGCACCTGCCATCGCCTCAAACGCTTGCGAATCGAAGTCTGTGAATAAAGGTGACGAGTCAATCGGGGTCTGGATCGCCGTGTCGGCGCTGACCAACGTCAGCCTTGCCGTCGCGGTGACTGTCTGTGGGAAGTCACAGGTCATGTCGTCACAGGCCTGGTACTCCGCCTGGATGACCACTTCGACTTGTCCAGGTATGGCGTCGGCTGCAATCGATACCGGTAAGTACACCACCGCCTGACCGTCAAAGACGGCGATCGGGTCGGGCATCCCGCCGACCGGCAACTCGTGTGCCTTGGGATACTGAGGCTCGCCGAAGTTTAGGCGGGGGTCGATCGATGTGACTGCGACTTCGGTGGGGTAAGGGGTGAAATCGCCTGGGACAACCTGGTCGGCGTCTGAGGCGATGTGCCAATTAGGCTCGATGTCGAACACCACGGCCAGAACGGCCTGGCCCCCGACATGGACCTTGTCACTACGCCAGACAGCACTGACCCGAGCCCTGCCACCCACATCGTCTACGCCGGCATCAAGCTGGGCCCAAAGAGAACTGGCAGTCGGCAGGAACAGCACTAACACAATCGCTGCAAGCAGCGTATCCGCAAGCCGAACAAGGTTTGGTCGTAGTCTAAAGGGTATCAATTACCTTATTCCGATGACTGAATTTCTAATACTTAACTTAGTCTGGAGTCCCAAGATCTTACCCCCCGCAAGTACTTGTCGCCCAGTGCGCGCCGGTCACAAGCACGACCCACCCGACCACACAGGGCTTGCGCATTACATCGAGCAACTGCTGTTCAAGGGCAACGCTCGGATGGGCACTATTAACCACGAGCCCCGGACAATGCGGGCATATTGAACAAAGGTAAATCGTTACTGTAAACAATCTTACATCACAGCGGTGGGGGTGGGATTCGAACCCACGGTACGGCGAACCGCACGCCGGTTTTCAAAACCGGTCCATTCGACCACTCTGGCACCCCACCGGGGGTCACGTCGTCGTGGTGAGCAGCATTGTATCGGGTCAGCGCGGTTTGTCTTCCACCCGGGGCGTGCGATTCATCAGACTCGTGGCCGCACCGATCGCCAGGAACATAAACGACGCAATAACAGCCAGCACCCCCCAGCCCGAGATGGAGTCCGGCATCAGCGTGCCTCCGATCGCCCGGGCTCGGTGGACCACCGCCTGGACCCGTGCGCTGATCGTTGACACGGTGTGGCCCAACCCCGCGGTGAACAGGAAACCCATCGCCGCAGGCAGGCAGACCCAGGCACCACGCCTCCACCAGACGTAAGCACACAGCGCCGCGGTCACCACCAGGACCAGCCGAAGCGGTGAGAAAAAGACCGACCCGCTCGGATCGATCGGCACAGACATCGACGAGGGGAAAGATGCGGACAACGCCACCGCCACACCCCCAGCCACTAACGTGACAGCCACCACCTTTTGTATAACGACGGACTGTGATCGGCGGTACACCCAGGCCGCTGTCAGACCCAGGATCAGCGGCGCGAAGTTGTAGAGATAGATCGGTCGATCATCCACATAATGCGCTGCGCGCATGTGCAGCAGCAGCGAAGCTATCGGGACCACAACCAGCAGGCGGGTCACCCACAGGCGTAGCTTGTCGAATTCAGGATCGTCTGATGGCCGGGGCGTGAACCACGGCTGCGTGACCGCCGCGGCCAGCGGCGCCGCACCTAGCCCCCACCACGCGGCGTAGAAGTGGCCCTCACGCAGCAGGTCCATGCGTGTCAGCTCACGGAACAGCCCCGGCAGCAAGAACAGCAGGGCGATCAGTGTCGACAACATGAAGATGCCGGCACGGGTTACCCGTAATCCCATGACCCGGTCGATCACGGCAAGCTTCACCCAGGCAAGCGCCAGCGCAAGGCCACCAACCGCCGCCCCGATCGGCAGGCTCTTAAGCAGCAGTTCGTTGTACGCCAGCGACACATCACAAAGCAGCAACACCTCTAATAGAAGTAGAAACGCGGTGTCACGGTAGAGCCTGCTGACACGCCCAAGGTACAGACCCAGCCCGATGACCAGCGCCTCGTAGAAATTGAACACCGCGACCAACCCGACGATCGGCCAGATGCGATCAGGGTCCCCGTGCGCCGCACTATTAATCATGAAACACCCGGCCAGCATCAGCACACCACTCATAAGAAAGAAAGGATTGCGATCAAAAATCTTATGGATCAACGCCCGGGGAGCCGCAAAGTCACCCATCGATTCGTGCTCCGCCATCGTGCACCTGGCCTTTCTGTGGCGGCGCACGGATCGCGCACCGCGGTGTACGGTTGTTGCCGTGGTTAGGGGTGCCCCGCATTCAAAATGACCGCGCGGTCACCTGACGGCTACCCGACGGAACACCCGTCGGGCATTGGCAAGATAGGTTTGAGCCTGCTGATAATGAAGGATCGAAAATGGCGTAATGACTTGGCCCAGACCCCAACTGCCCATTGCGAATTGTCACACGCAACATCATAGGCGCGCGATCGCGCACCGGTAAAGTAAAATCTATGGAATTTTTATTGTCTGCCCGGCCAGGAATCCGGGCGTGCCCAAAAGTTATCGCCGCGCCCGCCGTAGTAGTCGTTCAACGCCGCGTCCATGACATGCGAAGTCCGCGCAGCTGTTATACCGCTGCTCGGGCATGCTCCCTCGCCCCGCAACTCGTCGACCATGGTCTGGATCAATGGCTGATGAATCGTCTTGGGGTTCGGCAGGTCGAAGGTCTGCTCGCCGTCATGGGTTTGTAACAGGACGGGCTCGTTGCCGAAGGTGGAGAGGCGGAGCGCGGCCCGTTCGCCTGTGATCTGGATGAGGTCGGTGTGCTGTTTACCCGCGAAATCCCATGCCGCGCTCCCGGGTGCGCCACAGCTCAGCTTAAATTGAAGGTCGACACGGTCCTCGACCCCGTACAGGCCTGCGGCGTTGCGCGCTTCACCGGTGGGTTGTTGCAATGGCCCGAGCATGTAATCGAGGATGTCCAGCGTGTGCGAACCTAAGTCCAGAAACAGCCCGCCGCCAGCGTGCTCCGCCTGGACGCGCCAGCCGGGGTCGTGCGAAGGGTCCGCGATGCCCTCCCATCGGTAATCAACGCCCGTGATGGTGCCCAACGCCCCCGAGTCGATCAACGCCTTGGCCTTAAGAAAACGCGGCAGCCCCCTTCGGTAGTACGCCACGAAAAGGGGCACACCTGCGTCAGCGAAAGCCTTGACCATCTTGTCACATTCCGCGCCGCTCCGGGCCATGGGCTTCTCGACGTAGCAAGGCTTGCCCACGGCGCAGACCTTCAGTGCATATTCCAAATGCGATCCCGGTGGCGTGGCGATATACACCGCGTCGACATCGGGGTCTTCGATCAACGCATCGGCGTCACCCGTCCAGTTCGGTACGCCGTGGCGCGTGGCGTAGTCCTCAGCCATCAACGGCGTGCGCCGCATCACACAGGTAAGCGCGCTGCCATCGGCCTGTTGGAAGCCAGGGCCCGACTTCACCTCGCAGACGTCGCCGCACCCGAGGATGCCCCAGCGGATCGTGGTCATGCTGTACCGCCTCGGTCTTGAAGTTCAGGTGCCGTAGAAAGCTTATGTGAAGCCGCGCTCTTCCATGCAGGCTGGTTGGGGTTGGGTCACGCCTCGATCTTGAGCATCGAGGTGAACTCATTGAAACGCTGGTCGATGTCGGCCCGCTTGATCTGCTGCAGCCGCTCGACACTGAAGGCTTCGATCGTGAAGCTGGCGACCGTCGTCCCGTAGGCCATGGCTGTCTTTAGCGA
>JAJDCT010000012.1 GCA_029260695.1 Phycisphaeraceae bacterium | reverse complement strand
CGTCCCCATGAAAGGCAGGTAGATATGCACATGCGGGTCGATGAACCCGGGGAAGACGTACTTGCCCTTGGCGTCGACCACCTCGGCATCGGCGGGGGGGGTGATGTCTGGCTCGATCCGCGTGATCGTTTCGTTTTCGCAGTAGATGTCGGCGGTGTAATCGTCGGTCGCGGTGACGATCCGTCCATTCTTAATCAGCAGTGACATGACGCACACAACCTTTCCGTGAAGTGATTTAGACCCTCCGATTGTGATCGCTGGGCGGGGCGATGGCAAGTCGGGTATTCAGACATTGATCGGGCCTGTGTCAGTCGGTCGGATCTCGCGGCGCGTTGGTTGGCGGCCCCTGATCCGTCGGCTCGGTGGTGGAGACGCTCTGTTGCCCGTCAGGGTGCCAGGCGTTGTAGGGTCCAGCCCCGACTATCGCTGTTGCGGACGTACCTCAGCCGGTCGTGCAGGCGGTTGGACTGGCCCTGCCAGAACTCGATGGCGGTGGGCTTGACTCGGTACCCGCCCCAATCCGCGGGGGTGGGGACATCCTGGTCGACATATTTTGCTTTGGCTTGGTCGAATCGTTGGTGCAGGGCTTCCCTGCTGTCCAGGACGGCGCTCTGGTCAGACGCGCAGGCGCCGAGTTGGCTGTCGCGGGGCCTGGTCTTGAAGTAGGCGTCGGTCTCTTCGCGAGACACTTTGACCACATCCCCGCTGATGCGGACCGTGCGGGATAGGCTGGCCCAATAGAAAACCAAAGCGGCCCGCGGGTTTTCGTCGAGGTCGCGGGCCTTGTCGCTTAGGTAGTTGGTGAAAAATACGAACCCTTCCCGGTCGAACCCCTTGAGCAGCACGGTGCGGGCTGACGGTACGCCTGCTTTGGAACAGGTGGCGAGGGACATGGCGTTGGGTGTGCGCGTTTCAGCCCGCCAGGCCTCCTCGAACCACAGCCGGAACTGTTCGATGGGATCGGCGTGGGCGTCCTGCTCAATGAACGGGGGGTAGTCGTAATTCTCTCGGATCGCGTCGATGGACATGGTGTGTTGCTTGGTGCGGTTCCCGTGGGGAGTTTACCCTCGGGGTCGTTGATGCGTGTTGGGCTATCGCTTTCTGACAGCGCGTTTCAGGCCCGCTGCTTTGTAGAGCATGTTGACCTCGGTGGCGGTGAGCATGCGCCACTGGCCCAGGGCCAGGCCCTTGAGTTTGACCGGGCCGATGGCGACGCGCTGGAGCTTGCGGACCTTGTGCCCAAGGCGGGCGAGGATGCGTCGGACCTCGCGGTTCTGGCCCTCCTTGAGGGTGATGCTCAACGACGTGCGGTCGCCCCTGGATCGGTCGGTCTCGTGCCCGAGGACTCTCACGACCGCCGCTGCTGCGAGCCGCAGGTGCGCGCCAGCGCCGCCGGGCTTGCCTTTGTGCGCCAGGTAGAGGCCCTTGCGTAGTTTTTCTGTGTCCGCCTCGGTGATCCGGCCGTCCACGTTTACATGGTACCGCTTGGTGACTTCGTAGCTGGGGTGTGTCAGGCGGTTGGTCAGCTCGCCGTCGTTGGTCAACAGGATCAGCCCGGTGCTGTCGAAGTCGAGTCGGCCCACGGGGAAGAGCCTTGCGGCAATGGGGATGTCGATCAGGTCAATGACACGTTTGCGCCCCTCGGGGTCGTCGTTGGTGGAGATCACCCGTTTGGGCTTGTTGACCATGATGTAGGTCTTGGGCCCGCCCCCGGAGCCGCCCCCGCCCTTTGGGGTGGCCCACTTCTTCTGGGGGCGCTTGAGGTGCTCGCCATCCACGGTGATGCGGTCCTCTTGCGGATCGACCCAGGCGGGCATTTTCTTGATGACGTGTCCGTTGACCTTGACCCGGCCTGCGGCGATCAGGGCTTCGGACTCTCTTCGTGATGCGACACCGGCGTCGGCCATCGCTTTGTGTAGCCGGACGCCGCGCGACGCGTCGCGAAGTTCTGTGGGTGTGTCACTGGAATCGGGTTTGTGTGGGCGTTTGGCCATCAGGAATAACAACTCAATGTAGTACGGGTTAGATCGGCGCTAAGCCGCAAGTGGCTGGGATGGAAATACTCGATACGCTAAACCCCGGACCCCAGTCCCTAATTATCAAACTCATCGCCCTTGAACGTCGAGCCCAGGTAGAGCTTGCGGACCTGCTCGTTGTTGATGATGTCCCTGGGTGTGCCCTCGGCGAAGACACGGCCCTCGAAAATCACATAGGCCCGATCGACGATTTCGAGAGTCCGCTGGACATTGTGGTCGGTGACGAGCACGGAGATGCCCGACTCGCGAAGCCGGCGGATCTCGACCTGCAGCTCTTCGACAGCGACCGGGTCGACGCCACTGAACGGCTCGTCCAGTAGGATCAGGGTGGGGTTGGTGACCAGGGCGCGGGCGATCTCGAGTTTGCGCTTCTCGCCGCCGGAGCAGAGCCGGGCGTGTTGTTTGCGTACCTTGGTCAGATCGAATTGGGCCATCAGCTCTTCGGCCCGGGTCTTGCGGTCGGATTTCGACAGACGTCGGGTCTCCAGGATCGCCAGAAGGTTCTGCTCGACGGTCATCCGTTGGAAGATGCTGGGCTCCTGTGAGAGATACCCAAGCCCGCGTTGGGCCCGCTGATACATCGGCAGCTTGGTGACGTCCTGCCCGTTGAAGATGACCTCGCCCTTTTCAGGGGTAATCATGCCCATCGTCATGCGGAAGCTGGTCGTCTTGCCGGCACCGTTTCGGCCCAACAGCCCGACGATCTCGCCTTCCGAGACGTGGTAGGAGACGTCGTTGACGACGGTTCGGCCGCTGTAGGCCTTGACCAGGTTGTTGGCTTTGAGGATGAACACAGCCCGGTAGGATACCCCGATCCGAGACATCGGGCACGCTGGCGGTCGGTTAGGGCGTGGCGGTCGGACCTCTGCTCTTGGGGGGTACGGTCAAGATAGGCCGCTACCTCTCCCAAGATAATATTTAGCCTAAATATTATCTTCTGGCGGCGTTCGGTACGAGGCCGAGGTGTGGTGGGTGGCTTGGAAGACAGATGGACTGACGGGGGGAGTGAGGATGCGATCGTTATAGATGAGTGTGCGCTGGACACGGGGTCTGGCGGCGGTGCTATGATAGGGGGATGCAGGCGGCATATTTATGGTTGTGGCGTCTGTTGCCGGGGAACCCGATGGTGGTCCGGATCGTTCAGGGTGGGTCGCGTCAGGCCCGTCATCTGTGGATACG
>JAJDCT010000011.1 GCA_029260695.1 Phycisphaeraceae bacterium | reverse complement strand
GGTCACGGGCTCGGGGATCGGCTTGTCGCGGCCTTTCAGAGAGAGGATGACCTCCTCAAAACCGGCGCGTGAGGCGTAGCCGCCGTGGGTCGTGTCCGCATCGCCGCTATCCGCGTCCATGCCCCCGAAGACCGATGCTTTAGCTGATGCGGTGAACCGGTAAGTGCCCGGGCCGATATGACCCGAATCGTTGATCGCCTGCCCGGAGTTACTGACTTGCTCGTTAAAGAGAAAGACGCCGTTGTCGACATCAAAGAACTGGACGCCCGCCGACTGCTCGTTGGCATTGCCGAAATCGCCGTCGGTTAACTCTGTACCCGCACTGATGAAGCCCTGAAGATCGTAGTGAGCGTCCATGTCGATCGAGAAGACGATCTCCAGGATTGATTCGCCGGCGGCCTGGAACTGGCCGAAAGGCTCGACCGTGATCGCGGAAACAGTCTCGGGGAATTGGCCGTCCAAGATCCCGTGCCCGCCGCTGGCCGAGGCGAACCCGGACCCGGAGATGGACGCCGCGCCGATTGATGAACTCTGTGAGGCGTGCCCGTCGGCGAAGACGTCCCAGTCGGGCACGTCCGAGGCGCTGGCCCAGAGGTCGCTTGAGAAGAAGTCGAACGCCACCGCAGGGCTGTCGTTCTGGATATCCTTGCCGATCCCGGCGATCGCGCCGGCGTGCGTCCGTCGGTTGTCTTGTGTGGGTGTAAAATCCAACGCGTACGCTGAACTCGACACGCACACCGATACCGCTGTTGCAAACAAAAGCTGTTTCATCATTGCGTTACCCTTTCCCTCTAGAGATATATGAGGTTCGATATGCAATACGCCCGACGCCGACAATCCCACATGATCGGCATCACCTCATGATGTGTACGTCCGATAATTTACGCGAATGGTTAACCGTATACAAGGAAATTCTGATAATTCTCCTGTGATGTGAGTTTAGGGGAAAAACCCCTCGCCTGGATTGGCTATGGGCTCTACCACAATTCAAGTATCAAGCCGTGTTTATCAGGCCCGACGACGGCGTGAAGTCCCAAGCACCAGGGCACCCAGACCCATACCAACAAGGCCGGTGGTCACTGGCTCGGGGATCGGCTGGTCGATCGCTGTGAGTTCCAAAAAGGCCCCGAAACCGGCGGATGTTTGGTAGCCGTAGGGAACCTGGCCGTCAGCGTCACCGAGCAGTTGATTGGCTTCATGCAACACTCCACCAAGCACTTCGGCGTAGGCCTCGACCGTGTAGCGATACTCGCCGGCAACAAGCACGCCCGTTTCGTCGAATTTGCGAGAGTCGTTGGTAACCTCCGCCTTGAACGCCGAATCGTTGGTGCTGGTGTTGATAAGGATGATGCTCGCTCGGTTGATCACATCATTGCCTATATCACCGACGGCCAGTTCGGTCCCGGCATTGAGGAAGCCCGACAGATCGAATGCGGCGGCTTCATCGATGGAGAACACGATCTCCAGGATGCTCTGGCCGTAGGCCTGGAAGTGTCCACCTGGGCCGGTAAGTGAGTCACCCTGCAAAGGCGGGTCCAGTTGGGTCATGCCGCCGTGGTTACCGCTGGCTTCGGCAGAGCCGCCGCCGGAGATCGAAAGGGGGCCGACATTTGATTCCTGGCCGGCGCTGGCGTGAGACGAAGCGCCGTAGATCCCATACTCAGCGTCACCGGAGATTATTCCCGGAACGCCGAACTCCATCGCGTCGGCGCTGACTTGGCCGCCGAAAATCCCAAGCGGTGCGTTCGGCGAGTCGGCATCGAAGTCATCGTCCTGGCCAGCGATCGCATGGGCTTGAACGGATCGGCTATCGGCGTTCGGTGTCATCGTCAG
The DNA here is from genome assembly GCA_029260695.1 of Phycisphaeraceae bacterium. Classification (GTDB taxonomy): domain Bacteria; phylum Planctomycetota; class Phycisphaerae; order Phycisphaerales; family Phycisphaeraceae; genus JAJRRS01. The sequence continues at coordinate 2,202 of JAJDCT010000011.1, read as the reverse complement.
CGCGGATGCTGGGACCGCAATCATCAGCGCCGCCGCTGTTCCTAAGAGAATCTCTCTGGTCATCTGGTTACCCTTTCCCTCAAGTTTGTAAGAGTCGGCATGATATGAATCGATTGCCTACCCGCCCACCAAGTGATTAACCTGCTATGTAATCTACCGGCTGGTTCAGCCACAATCAAGTTTTTTTCGGCCTATCCCACCGAGTATGACTCTAGGTAAAAAAACAACCCACGGCATTAGGCCGTGGGCTGCGAGGTAAGATAATCGGCCAGATCGGTGTGTTTATTACACGTGTCGACGCCGTGAAACCCGAAGCACCAACGCGCCAAGGCTCATCCCCACTAGGCTGGTGGTCACGGGCTCGGGGATCGGCTTGTCCAGTGCTCGCAATTCCAGGACGCCGCTGTACTGGGCACCGGTGGCGTAACCGAAGTCGGGGTGCGTGTCATCGCTGTCCCCAAGAAGATTGAATTCATCAAAGAAGCCGCCGAAGACGCTAGCTTCCGCAAAGATGCTGAAAAGGTAGTTGCCCGCTTCGATCACGCCCGATTCTTCAAATTCCAGGCCGTCTTCGAAAACTTCACGTTGGAAAATAGTCGTCTCGTCGTCATCACGGCCAAAGAAAACACTCGCGATGCTGCCCGAGCCGCTCTCGCCAAAGCCGACGGCCTGCTCGATCCCGGCGGAGATGAACCCCGACAGGTTGAACTCGGCGGCTTCGTCGATGTTGAAAAGAACTTTAATGGAACTGGAGGCGTCGGCCTCGAACTCACCGTGGTTCAACGTCTCGGCATCCCCAAGTGAGGCTGCAAGTGTGATGTTGCCGTGGCTGCCGCTGGCATTGGCGAAGCCTTTGCCCCCGATCGAAAGAGCATTGATCTCCGAACTTTGACCCGCGTTGGCGCTGGCCCAGGCACCATACCCGTGAGTGGTATCCGCATCGCCTGCCTGCAAGAGGGGGACCTCCATCGCGTGAGCGGAGACCTCGCCGCTGAACGACGGGGCGTCAGCGAAATCATCGTTGGAATCCGAGTCCTGGCCCGCAGCCGCGGAGGCTTCAATTAAGCGGCCATCTTTAATGACGTTCATCGTCAGCGCCGATGCGGGGACTGCGATTAATAGCGCGGCCGCTGTTCCCAATAAAAGCTCTCTGGTCATCTTATTACCCTTCCCTCTGTGTGTGATTGAGACGACACGATATGACTGACTGATCTGACCCACCCACACGGGCCGTGTCCCGCCTCGTAAATTGCCATAACAAGGTAACACGCGGGGTAGCCTGGGACAAGCGTTATCGGGGCTAATCACAGAAATGTTAATCTAGGCGGTTTATCCTGTGATTCGGATGAATTTCCCCTGGTTCGGCGGGTCCAATCCGCGAACCGCATGGGAAATCGGGGCATCAAAAAAGGCCCGTGGGGTGGAACCCACGGGCCTTGGAATCTGATTCAATCAAGTAGTTTAGATCACGCCCTACGTCGGCGAGAGGTCCGAAGCACCAACGCCCCCAGGCTCATCCCGACCAGGCTGGTGGTTACGGGTTCGGGGATCGGTTGATCAATGGCCCTGAGGTTGAGCTCAACGCCCCTGAAGCTGGCGATGGTCTCGTAGCCGTAGATGTCTTGACCGTCCGCGTCTCCTAGCGTGAAGTCCAGGATGCCCTGGCCAAACACCTCGGCGTAGGCCTCGACCCAAAGTTCGTAGGTGCCGGCTGCAAGGATGCCTTCATCAAAGAATTTGCGGGTGTCATCGGAGACTTCATCGCTGAATATGGTGTCATCGCTGTCGTGGTCTGTAAGAGCGACCCTTGCGCGGTTGATGACGTCGTTCCCTTCATCACCGGAAGCTAGTTCGCTCCCGGCTGAGAGGAAGCCCGACAGATTGAAGGCGGCGGCTTCATCGATTTCGAAGAGGATGTGCATTTCACTGAGGCCGGTGGCATGGAAATAGCCCGGGCCGCTGGTCAATGCGTCGCCTTGGATCGGTTGAGGATGAAAATCGCCGTGGTTGCCGCCGGCGTTGGCCCCACCACCACCCGAGATCGACAAGGTTCGGATCTGCGATTCCTGGAAGGCGCCGGCATGGGCGCTGGAACCGTAGATGCCGTACTCGGCGTCGCCGGCCGTTAGATTGGCCAAATTGTCTTCCATCGCGCTGGCATCGACATCATTTGCGAAGTCCGCAAAGGGCGAGACGGGGTTG
>JAJDCT010000010.1 GCA_029260695.1 Phycisphaeraceae bacterium | reverse complement strand
GTTCGGGGTAGGCCGGCGAAGGCCGGTGGCAAGGGGCCGGGCAAGCATGGGAAGCCGGCCGAGGCCGGGACGATGAGCGATATCTTTGGTGGTAGCGCCTGGGTTGGGCACACGGGTTTGATCGTGCTGGGGGACGATGGGGAGGTCCACCTGATCCACTCGGCGAGCCCGGAGGTGCGAGAGGAACCGATCGACGAATACATCGCGCGTTCAACGGCGAACAACGCCCAGCGCGACGCGGCGGGGAAGCCGCGGCTGCTTGGGTTTAAGTTTTTACGTTTGCAGAAAGACCCGTTGAGTAACCTGCGTGAGCTTGATGGCGAGGGTGCGCCGCGGGTGGTTGTGCCTTGGGGTGAGTCGGCGTTGTTGGAGTGAGGGGGGCGTTGGGGATGTCTGATTTCGCTTCGCGGGTCTTCGGTTGTTGGCGTGTGATTGCTGATGTGAAGAGGGTCTTGGAGGTGGCGCTAAGCCGCAAGCGGGGTTTTTACGCGGGTTGACGTATTAGGGGGACGCGACAAGTCGCGGCGCTTCTTGGGGGGTGGGAGGCACGACAAACCGCGGCGCTTCTTTGGGGGTGAGTGTTAGCGGAGGACCTGGCGTGCGGTGACGGGAGCGACGAAGAATCGGGTGCCGGTGATCTTTGAACCGGTGGGGAAGTAGAATTCGGGGTTGCGAGAGGATTCGTTGTCGAATGAGTCGGCGTGGCCGTCGAGGAAGACGCCGTTCATTTTCGCGTTGTGTCGGAAGCCTGTGCGGAGGGAGGCTTCGACGAGTTCGCCTTTGTTGTCGACGCGGTGGGGGCTGCCGGAGCTGGCGACGGTGGCGATAGCGGGGCTGCGTGTCATGAAGTTGGCGCCGTGGGGGTTGCCGCGGACTTCGGTGTCGAAGTTGATGATTCCCTGGGTGGTGACGTAGCGGGAGCCGTCCATGGCCCACATCTTGGTGGATGGCGGGCCCATGGCGTCCAGCTTTGAACCGAGATCTTCTGAGATATCCAATGCGGCGGTGACCGGCCAGGGCAGGTGGTACTGTCCTGGTTGACTGTTGTGGAAGCCGATGGACGAGGTGTAGCTACTCACGGGCAGGCTTGTGGGGTTGATGCCGATGGGGGGGCCGACGAATTTGGCATCGTAGAACTGGTCGTTGGCGGGGCATTTGAATTCGGTTTCAAAGATAGCGCGGTATCGGGCGATGGGGTCATTGGGGAAGCCGATGGCGTCGCCGAGCGTGGGTGAGATCCAGTCCCAGCTCTGGACGGGTTCGGTTGCTCGGCGAGCTTTGTAGGTGTTGGTCTTCCAGAGGAATGAGCCGGAGGTATTGGGGCCGGGGAGGTGGTTGCGTTCGTCGGTGACGTAGGCGGCGACGGCTTGGCCGAGGCCGCGTTCGTGCCCGAGGCAGACGGCGGACTGTGCCGCTTTTCGTGCGGCGCTCAGGGCGGGTAACAGGATGCCTATCAGCAACGCGATGATGGAGATGACGACCAGCAGTTCGATGAGCGTGAAAGCGCCGCGGGATGGGCGGCTTGGCCGAGTCCCGTGGGGGCCGGGTGGCAGGGGTCTTGTGGTGGGTGAAGATCGGTTGGACATGAACGTGTGTGATTCTTTGAATAAGAATAAATGACGTGGGGGCCTGGCTCTATAATATACCTATTAAGTATAGCCTCATCCGGTGATTATCCCGCGAAATTTCGGCATAATGTCCGGTAGATGCCATGCGGGGTAAGCTTTTAATCGATTCAGATAACAAAAAAGGCCACGTCTTAGAGACGTGGCCTTTGGGTTGTTTGATGGCTTGTTTACGCGGCGGCGAGGGCCTGGCGTTTGGAGCCGATGAGGGCTAGCAGGGCCTTGTGGGGGTCGGCGAACTTGGCGGTGCCTTCCTCCATGAGGGTCTGCTCCAGTGCGTCCTGGTCGACCTTGGCGTCGATGTCGTCGAGGACTTCCTGGGGGAGCATCTGGTCGACGGTGCGGGTGTATGAATTGCCCAGGAGCTGGACGGCGTCGTTGGTGCCTGGCGGGTTGGTCTGGATATCGCTACCGGCCAGTGCGCCGACGTACTTGTCGGCGGGGTCTTCGGGCTTCTTGGTGCCGGTGGACGCGAAGATGATTTCCTGCTGGAGCTTGAGTCCCTTGTCTGCCCAGAATGCCTGGTTGTTTTGCCAGAGGCGTTTGACGTTGACGATGCCGACTTCGCCTTGTGCTGCATCGGAAAGGTTGGGGACGCGTTTTTCGGTGTAGACGTCTACGCGTGAGACGAAGATGCTGTAGACGCTTTTGAAGCCGTCCAGGCCGTCCTTGCGTCGTTGAGCGCCGCGCCAGACGGCGTCGCGTGCTAGTTCGTACTGGCGTTTGGAGAAGATGAGTGTGACGTTGAGCGTGATGCCGGCGGCGGCGAGCTCTTCGACGGCGTCGAGGCCTGCGGCGGTCGCAGGGACTTTGATCATGCGGTTGGTGTGGCCGGCTGCCCACTTCTTGCCCAGCTCGATGTAGCGTTTGACGCGTTCATCGTGTGGGGGGCCGAGCTCAGAGTCTTCCAGCAGCGGGTCGAGCTCGAAGCTGACGTAGCCGTCGTTGCCCTGGGTCTGTTCCCAGACGGGTTGGAAGACGTCCTGGGCTTGCTTGACCAGGTGGTCTGTGGTGAGCCAGGCGACCTCTTCGTCTGATCGGCCGGCCTGGAAGAATTCTGCGAGCTTAGAGTCGAAGCGCCCGGTGTTGATCAGGCCGGAGACGATGATGGGGTTGGAGGTTGCGCCGGTCGCACCAAGCTCTCGGTTCTTGATCGTGAGTTCGGGGTCGATAGAGTCAAGCCAGAGCTTTGTTCCCGAGTCGATCAGTGAGCGGAGTGGGGTCGTCATCGTCGTTCCTTTCGTGGTAGATCGTGCCGTCTGCGTGTGTTGACACGGACGGCTAATTGGCCTGTGTTTCTTCGACGTATGCGGTCGCCGAGTCGTTGGCGGCATGTGATTTCAGTTCGGCGTAGCGTTCGGTTGCGTTATCCAGCCATGTGAGTAGCTCGTCTTTGCTGAGGTACCCGGTGGATATGCTGATCGGTTTGCCGTCGGCGGTCAAGGTCATGAGTGTGGGGATGGATTGGACGCCGTATCGGTCCGCGATGCGCTGATCGGGCAGGCCCTCGCTGGTGAGGTCGATCTTGACGGGCACGAAGCCGGCCTCGATGGAGTCTGCGATCGAGGAGTCAGAAAAGACCCAGGCTTTCATCTGCTTACAGGGGGGGCACCAGTCTGCGGTAAACATAACAAACAGGGGCTTGGCGTTTTCGTCGGCCTCGATGGAGGCCTGGTTGTATGAATAGCGCCATTTGACCTGGTCGTGTCCGCCGCTGCTGCGGGCCTGGCTGACGAAGGCGATGCCGGTAGCCAGGGCAGCGATTATGAGGACAAAGCGCCACGGCCACCTGCGGTGGGTGTTCGGAGAATTAGAAGCGGCGGGTTGTGTGTGGTCGCCTTGCGGATTCATAAGAAGATTGTGCCTTGTCGCCCCACTGTAGAAGGATATCGTCCGTTACACCCCTTGTATTAACGGCTGGCTGGGCAGGAATGTTCCATGATCTAGGGTTATCGGATGGGATTTAGTGTTAAGCGTGGCGGTGCAGACGCCCGTTAAAACGGCCGCCTCGTGAGCCGGGCGGTTTTGGGGGCGTATCTGGCCCTGGGGTCAGTTCTGGGCGAGGGTTACGATCAGGACGACCAGGAGCAGGACGACGGCTGACCAGCCGATGGCGGCGACCCAGAAGAGGGGGGATTCGACGAGGGGTTCGGGCTGAGGCAGCGCTACGATCTCCATCGCGCCGGCGCTCTGGTCCAGGGCGGAGAGTTCCGAGAGGTCGAACATTTTGCGGGCTAGCGGCGGGGCTTCACCTCTGGCGACGGCCTCGAGGTCTTGGAGGAGGTCGGCGGCGGTGGCGTATCGTTTTTTGCGGTTTTTGGCCATGCAGACCTCGATGATCTCGGCGAGGCCTTTGGTGAGGTCGTGGTTGATGTGGTCGACGGGGGTGAGTTCTTGGTTCAGGTGTTTGCGCATCACGGCGGAGGGGTTGGGCCCGTCATAGGGGACCCGGCCGGTGACCATGTGATAGAGCGTGCATCCGAGGCTGTAGATATCGGCACGTTTGTCGACGTCGACCTCGCCTTTGATCTGTTCCGGTGAGATGTAGTAGGGGGTGCCGAAGGCTTTGCCGGCTTCGGCCTCGGCTGCTTCGCGGTCGGAGACGGCGCGGGCCAGGCCCATATCGGCGAGCTTGGCGATGTCGTCGTTGGTCAGCATGATGTTCTTGGGCTTGACGTCGCGGTGGACAAATCCTGCGTTGTGGGCGTGATCCAAGGCCCTGGCGACGTCGATGGTCAGCTTCAGCGCGTCTGCTTCCGAGTAGGGGCCTTTGTCCTGGATATCCTCGAAGACGCTTCTGCCCTGGACGTATTCCATGACGAAGTAGTAGGTATCTCCTGCCTTGCCGATCTCAAGAGCGCCGACGATGTTGGGGTGGTTGAGTTTGGCGGCGGCCTTGCCCTCGGCGTAGAAGCGTGCGACGAAGTCTGCGTTATTGGTGTGCTTACGGGGGAGGACCTTGACGGCAACCATGCGGTCCAGGCTCAGTTGTCTGGCTTTGTAGACGGTGGCCATCGCGCCTGCGCCGAGCCGTTCGAGGATCTGGTAGCCGGGGATCTGGCGTTTGCCGCTTTGTTCTTCGATCTCCGGTCGGATGCGGTCGATCTGCTTCTGGGTGACGAACCCCTCGTCGATCATGACCTGCGCGAGGCTGCGCTGGTTGGGGGCTTCGTCTTCGCCGGCGACGCTGGACTCAAGAGAGACCTCACGTTGCATCTGGACGCAGGACTGGATTTCCTCATTCGTCGCCAATCCACGCTCGACGACGAGTTTGCCAAGGAGGGTGTCTGAGCCGGTTTCGTTTGATTGGTTCATCGTAGACAGGCGTCGTGATGGGTTAACGATCCGGGCCGAGGCGGCCGTCCCCGCGAGGAGGCCCCACTATTAGGAACAGTAGAATCGCGCGCAAACCCTGTCAACTAAAAAAGTAGCGTTGGGCGTGCATCTCGGGAGTTTTTGTGGGGATCGGCGAGCAGATGCGGCGGGGTGTCGCTACAATCCTTGGCGTAACCGTGTTTTTATATGTCAGGACAGGCCGGATGTCCGTACTCGCATCTCAGGATAGCACGCTCCTCCAAAGGCTGGACGCCGACCTCGTTGAGGTCAGCCGGTTGTTTGCCGCCGAATTGCAGAGCGACCTGGCCTGTGTCAACGAGCTGGCGGAGCATGCCCAGCGGTACCACGGGAAGATGCTGCGGCCGATGCTGGTGCTGGCGACGGCGATGGCGGTGGAGCCCACGGGGGAGACGACCCAGCAGAAGCACCTGGTGGCGGCGGCGGTGGTCGAGATGGTCCACATGGCGACGCTCGTCCACGATGATGTCCTGGATGATGCCCGCATGCGCCGACAGGGGGCGACGATCAATCACCTGCAGGGGAACGAAGCGGCGGTGATGCTCGGGGATTACCTGATCAGCCACGCGTATCACCTGTGCTCTTCGCTGGGTAGCCCGCGGGTCAGCCAGATGATTGCCCACTCGACGAACACGGTCTGCGAGGGGGAGCTGCTGCAGTTGGCGAACCGGCACCGGCTGGACCTGGACGAGCCGACGTATTTCAAGATCATCACACGGAAGACGGCGAGTCTGTGCGGGACCTGCTGCCGCGTCACCGCGGAACTCAGCGGTTGTGCCCAGGACGTGGCGGGCGCTTTGTACGGGTACGGGGAGACACTGGGTATCGCGTTTCAGATCATCGATGATGTGCTGGACCTGACCGGGGACCCGGCGACGGTCGGCAAGACGCTTGGGCAGGACTTGGCCAAGGGGAAGCTGACGTTGCCGTTGATCCACGCGATCGCGGGATCAGGCGAGCCTGGCCGGGGCGAGCTGATCGGGCTGTTGAGGTCGCAGGGGGACGCGGGGTTATCGGATGAGCAGGCCGGGGCGGGTGCCAGCCGGGTCCGTGAGATCTTGTTTGCTGGGGATTCGCTCGATTACGCCCGAGAAAAAGCGGCCTCTCTGGTCGAACGTGCCAAATCGGGGCTGATTGAGAACCTGGAAGACACCCCCGCCAGAGCGTATCTATTAGGTTTGGCGGATTCGGTGGTCACACGTCGTCTATAATTCAATGCTGTCTATGTGCCGTGGGTATTGATCAGGCACCTGGGTGGGGTAAACTCATGGGTTGGCTTAGGATGGCTCGATACTAAATCGGCCGGGGTATGTGTTGTGTATTGGTTGTGATAATTAGCATAGAGCTTGGTGTGTAGCATATGGACGAGAACCGCCCGCGTATCCTGATATTTGCCGGGAAGGTGACGCAGGACTTCCCGATCGCGGATGAACTCCGCCGGACTTTCCAGGTCGACGTATTCGACGAGATGGAAAAGGCGATGTCGGCCCTGCGTACCCATACCTACCACGCGGTATTTGCCGACGTCGGCGACTTCCTGCCACTGGAGCGGGCGCTGGTTGGCGAGAAGTCCAGCCTGGTATTGAACACGATCGGCGAGGGGGTGTGCATCGTCGATCCCGACGGGCGTATGACCTGGTCGAACCGGAAGATGCGCAGTTTCACGCCGGGGGTCAGCGAGCACGTCCGTAAGGTGTGCGCGCAGGCGTTGTCGGTCTTTTCGACCCAGACCGGGGCGATCGCCGACCTGGCCAGCCCGCGCAGCAAGAAGTACACGTTCCAGGCGGAAGACTGTTACTTCGAGATGATCTGCTCGCCTGTGGTCACCGACGCCGGTGAGGTGCAGCAGGTGGTGGCGGTGGTCTGGGACGCGACCAGCGGCCGGCGGTTGCAGGGCAAGATCGACGCGATCGACTCGGCGGGGCGTGAGCTGTCGCGGATCGAGACCGAGGCGGTTGCCAAGCTCTCGCCCAGCGAGCGCCTGCGTCTGCTCGAAGAGAAGATCATCAAGTATTCCAAGAAGCTGATGCGTTTCGACCACTTCGCGGTGCGTCTATTAGATAAGCGAAGCAGCAAGCTGGAGGTGGTGATCGCGGAGGGGCTGCCTTCCGAGGCGTTGGAGATCGACCTGTACGCCCAGCCGGAGGGCAACGGGATCTGCGGCTATGTTGCGGCGACCGGGCGTAGCTACATCTGTCACGACACGGAGAAAGACCCGCGTTATGTGCTGGGGCTTCGGCACTGCAAGAGCTCGCTGACCGTGCCGTTGAAGCTGTTTGACAAGGTGGTGGGGGTCTACAACATCGAGTCTGAGTCGGTCGGGGCGTTCAACGAAGACGACCGGCAGTTTGCCGAGATATTCGGCCGTTACGTCGGGATGGCGTTGAATATCCTGGACCTGCTGGTGACCGAGCGTTGCGCGACCAGCGGGCAGATCACCGACAGCGTGGTGCAGGAGATGGCCCAGCCGATGGCGGACATCGTGACGGAAGCCCGCACGCTGATGGAGGAGTACATCGGTGACGACACGATGCGTGGCCGGCTCAACCGTATCGTGGACCACGTCGAGAAGATCCGCGATTCGGTCAAGCACGTGGCGGCGGGCCCGAACGTGGTGCTGGGTGCCAAGGAGCACGCGCCGGTGGGGCACGACCCGCGATTGAAGGGCAAGCGTGTGCTGGTCGCGGATGACGAACCGAATATCCGCAAGTCGATCTGCGACATCCTTGTCAAAGCGGGCTGTGTCGTGGAGGTCTGTAAGGACGGGTACGAGAGCTGCACGTTCCTGGAGCAGGACCCGTTTGATCTGGTCATCTCGGATATCAAGATGCCGTACCGCAACGGATACGAGGTGTTTGCCGCGGCGCGCAGGCAGCGAGAGGACATGGCGGTGATCCTGATGACGGGTTTCGGGTACGATCCGCATCACTCGATCGTCCGCGCCAGCCAGGACGGGCTGTCCAGCGTGATGTTCAAGCCGTTCAAGGTGGATCAACTGCTCGAAGAGGTCTATAAGGCCTTGGGCGTCGCACCCGTGGCCCCACCAGCCCCCCAACCAGACAAGACGAATAAATCCAACCCCGCTTGACCCATCCATTGACCCATCCCACGCAAGGTAAATCGTCACCCCCGCCTAACGCACGAGGGGCCGCAGCCTCGTCGCTGACCGGTGCGGCCAAGCGCTATCCCGATCTCCCGGCCGTGACGTTGAATACCTCCGGTCTGAGCCCGCAGGACTCGGCGCTGGCGCTGGCGATCCATCGCACGGCGCTGCAGCGCTGGATCACGCTGGAGTATCTTCTGAACCGTGTGCTCAGTAAGCCGCTGCGTTCGATGGAGCCGGTCATGCAGGGGGTATTGCTGTCAGGTGCGGCGCAGCTTGTGTTTATGGATCGGCTGCCTGCCCACGCGGTCGTGGATGAGCAGGTGAAGTTGGCGCGTCACCGGATCAGGGCCGGGGCGGCCGGGCTGGTCAACGCGGTCTTGCGGAAGGTCGCGGAGATGGTGGTGGGCTTTGAGCCCGACCAGGCCTGGGAGCCGGCGCGTGACCTGCTGCCGCTGGATGGCGGGTGTGTGAGGCTTTCGGAGCCGTTGTTGCCGGTGACCGGTCAGACAGCCAGGCACCTGGCGATCGCCACGAGTCACCCGATGTTTCTGATCAACCGATGGATCACGGCGTTCGGCGCGGAGCGTGCGGTGGGCTATTGCCTGCACGGTGTGGAGTCGCCGCCGGTCATCGTCGCTGTGGAAGAGGGTTTTGACCGTGAGGCGACGGAGCAGTTCCAGCCGCATCAAGAGCCCGGGTATGTGGTTTGGCGCGGCGAGCATCGGGCTTTGCAAGCCTTCTTAAGACAAGACCCGATCCGGCGTGTGCAGGACCCGGCTTCGGCACTTCCGATCGAGAGCACCGGGGGATTGAAGGTTTCGTTGGCACTGGATTTTTGCGCCGGCCGAGGAACCAAGACCCGGCAGCTCGCGGCGATGCACCCACAGGCAAAGATCGGCGCGACCGACATCGATGACGCCCGGCGGTCTGCCCTGCTGGCCTCGATCGGTGAGTACGCCAA
>JAJDCT010000009.1 GCA_029260695.1 Phycisphaeraceae bacterium | reverse complement strand
GATGATTTCGGGGACCAGGCCCTGCGGGGCGAGGCCTTTGTTTTGCAGCGCGATGGCTGCTGCGAGTTGATCTTTTATCTGCTTGTTCTCGGGGTCATACGCCGCGGCCTTTTTGTAGTGCTCGATCGCCAGACGGAGTTGACCGTTGGCTTGGGCCTGCTGGGCTTCGGCGACCTGTTGTTGGGCGTAAACCAGAGTCATCTGCTTGAGCAGGTCCTGAGATGGCGGTTCAGGGGCGTCGGCTATCTCTGCCTCCGTCGGGGCCGTGACTTCGTCTGCGGCTGCGACTGTGGCGACCGGGGCCGCGTTCTGGAATGGGATGTCATCAGGTGCTTCGGCTGTTTCCTGGCTGGCCTCAGCGGGCTGAACCTGTGGCTCGGTGGGCTCGACAGCCGTTTGCGGCTGGGCGGCCTGCTTAGGTTCGGCGGCGGTGTTTGCGTCGATCGCACGGACCAGACCGTCCAGCCGGGCCTGGTTACGCCATCCAAGCACGACCCCACTGGCCTGGATCGATTGCACATGAGTTTGAGCGTCACCGTATCGGCCTGACTTCAGGGCGGCGGCCGCGAGGTCCAGGTGTTCTTTCGCGGCGTTCATGGCGGGCTGGGCCAAGCGGTTCGCCTGCGCCAATCGGGCCTTGGCCTGAGCCGCGGTCAGTTCATCGGTCCGTTCGTCGTCCAGCACAGCCTGGTAAAGCGCTGCGGCGAGCGATGGGTTGTCGGACATCGCCTGGTCCGCCTGCCACAGCATCTGTGACGGATGGATCTTTGGCTGGGCTTCGGCGGTTGCGTCGTTCGCTGTGGCATCGACGGGGGCGTCGGTGTCTGCGGTATCGACAGGGGCCTGGGCATCCGCAGCCTGCTCGGTCGTCGCAGTTTCCACGGTGTCCGCGGCCTGATCATCCAATTCAGCGGCGGCGGTTTCCACCTCTTGTGCCGTTTGGTCCAGCGTCTCATCAGCGGCGTCTTCCGCCACCTGGGTGGCTTCGTCCGCATCGGCTGACTGCTGGTCGATGGATTTGATCGCGTCGTAGTAGCTCAGGCGATCGTCTTTGGGCAGTTGCATCGGATCGACGCGATGGAACACATCGCGGGCCGCCTCCAACTCACCGCTCTCGTAGAGGCGGATACCCTGTTCGTAGAGTTCTGACGCCGTCGGTGCGCCTTCGTCGGCAATCAGAGCAGGGATCCCCGCGGCCAGACCGGAGACCACCACGGCAACAGCAAGATAGTGACGGGTGAACAAAGCGATGCCTCCCAAGTTAATTCATCTCGCGCTTGTGTGAAGCGCGCGTCAGGGAAGTGGGAACGCTGCGTCAATAACCAAGCGTGTACGACACACCGGCCACCTGCTATGAGGTTCCCACCGACCGGGGAGTGTAAAGGCTGGTGATCCCGTCTGCAAGTAACTTCCGACCCATATGTTGGCCCAATTTAATCTGTCCGATAAGCCCGGGCCTAAGGGCCTGCCAGTACTGGTAGGCCCCTTGAGCCGATAAGCTGGGCCCAGGGGTGCATAGGCATGTCAGATCTGCCGCTTCGACCCATTGATGGGGGGGCAGCCACGCCTACTTCTGGTAGGTCGGGCCTATCAGGGGCGGCGGCGGGGAGGTTTCCGCAGATGTTGATACGATCTGTCGGCGGCCCGCCGATCAGGCCGTTAGGCAGGTGTTGTCAGCGATTGGCATCCGGCCGAAATCGGGCTCGAAAGGTGGTGCGTGTTGAATGTGTTATTGACCGGTGCGGGGGGAGCCCTTGGACGCTGTACTTTCCGTCGGCTGACCGAGGCCGGGCTTTCGGTGTGTGGGACGGATATCCATCCTATGGACAACACTCCGGGGAAGTTCGTGACCGCGGACCTGTTGGATCCACAGGCGCTCGAGTCATTAGCTGTCGGCTGCGACGCCGTGGTCCACCTGGGTAACCACACCGGCGTCCGGGATGACGTGCCACCGGCCAGGACTTATCTGGAAAATGTGACGATGAACACCCACGTCTTTCTGGCCGCCGAGCAGGCGCATGTGGGCTGTGTGGTGTTTGCCAGTTCGATCCAAGTCGTCTCGGGCAACCGACTCACCCAGGATACGGACCGGCAGAGTTGTCTTGACTACCTGCCGCTGGACGGCCAGTCCCCGCCATGCCCGGGCAACATATACGGCCTGAGCAAGCTGGCGGGTGAGGATGCGCTTCGCCTGCAGGCATTTCTGCACCCGGATCGGTCATACACCGCGCTGCGTTTTCCATGGCTGATTGGCAGCCGTATCGACGGGCACGCCCAGCCATCCAGCCCGATCAAACCGGGCCCCCGAACTCGTGCCGATGAGGCGTTCGCGTATCTGAGCAAGGCCGACGCCGCCGACCTGATCCTGGCAGTACTCACCCGTCGCTCGCCCGGCTACCACCAGCACATGCCCTGTGCGGGTAATACACTGGGGCTGAGTGCCACTGAGCTGGTCAATCGGTACTACCCGGACGTTCCGCTTCGAGCCACGGTTGAGACTTTGGATAGCCTGGTAGACACCTCTTGTATCCAGGCGGACCTGGGGTGGACGCCACGTGAGGTGGACCTGTTCGGGCCGGATCGTGTCCCGGTCTGACCTCTGGCCATGGCGGGTTTGCCTCCGGCTGAGGGTTCTCTATAATGCCCGGCTCGCCGATGCCTGAGATAACAGGTGCCGCGAAGGCGAATTACATAGCATTCAGACCCCAATCAGCCCACGAGGTGAGTGATGGCACATAAAAAAGGACAGGGTTCGACCAAGAACGGTCGCGACTCCAACGCACAATTCCGCGGCGTCAAGCTCTACGGCGGCCAAATCGCCAAGGCCGGCTCGATCATCGTCCGCCAGTGCGGCACCCACTTCAAGCCCGGCTACCAGGTCGGTCGTGGTAACGATGACACCCTTTACGCGCTGGCACCCGGCATCGTCGAGTTCCAGGGCCGTAAGATCAACATCCGCGCCGCCGCCAGCTAATCCGGCGCGGAACAGTAACGATTCACCGCGGGTGTCCCATGGGGCACCCGTTTTTTTATAGTCGGCAGTTCCCTCCTTTGTCCCTCAGCCCCGGCTTTGCCGGGGGATTCCTCTAACCCAGACCCCACGACCCCCATGCTCATCGATTCGGCCACGATCTTCGTTCGTAGCGGTAAGGGCGGGGACGGCGCGGTTAGTTTTCGTCGTGAGAAATACATCCCCAAGGGCGGGCCCGATGGCGGCGACGGCGGGGTCGGCGGTTCGATCGTCCTGGAAGCCAGCGAGAACGTCGACACACTCCTGGACTTCGCGGGCAGGCACCACTGGTACGCCCCTAACGGCGAGCCAGGCGGGCCCAAGCAGTGCTCCGGAAAAGCCGGCGAAGACCTGGTCTTGCGGCTGCCGCCTGGAACCTTGGTCTACGACGCCGACACCGGCGAGTTGCTGGCCGACCTTGACGTGCTGGGCAAGCGGCAGGTCATCGCCGAAGGCGGCAGGGGCGGGCTTGGCAACGAGCGATTCAAAGGGGCGCAGAACCAGACACCCCGGGAGTTCACCCCCGGCGCTCCGGCGATCGATCGTCACCTGCGGCTTGACCTGAAGCTGATCGCGGACATCGGGTTGCTTGGTATGCCCAACGCCGGCAAGTCCACGCTGCTGTCTCGGATTTCCAAGGCCACCCCGAAGATCGCCGACTATCCCTTCACCACCCTCGAGCCGAACCTCGGTATCGCTGAGCTGTCTGACCACCGCCGGATCGTCTTTGCCGACATCCCCGGGCTGATCGAGCACGCCCACAAGGGCCAGGGGCTCGGTACGCGGTTCCTGCGTCACGTCGAGCGGACCCGGCTGCTGGTCCACCTGATCGATATCGACCCGGCCGACCACTCGGACCCGGCGGAGAACTACCGGGTGATCCGAAACGAGCTGAAAGAATACTCCCAGACCCTGGCGGACAAGCCCGAGGTGGTGGTATTGAGTAAGATAGACCTCGCCGGTGGGGACGCCGACCGCGACGCGGCCATCGAGTTGTTTGGGCAGGCGTTGGATCGGCCGGTGTTGACGATCAGCTCGGCGACCGGGGTTGGGCTGGCCGAACTGTTGGAGGCTTGCTGGGCGAGGCTGTCTGAATCACGCGACCCGGAACCGGGTTGGCGCAGCGCACCAGCGAAAGAAGAGTAAGGACGAAAGAATGAAGCTGAATATGCTCGGGGTCAGCGTAGGCAACTCCCGCACACGCATCGGCGCGTTTGTCGAAGGCGAACTACAGGAGTGCTCCACGTTCCGCAACGAACGTACGGACAACCTCGCCGAGGCTGTGGCGCAAGCCTTCAAGCCACTGAGTGACCTCGATGATGTGGCCGTGCTCTTGACCTCGGTCAACGACCCCGCCGCAAAAGCGATCGAGCACCAGATCACCAGCACACTGGGGCAACAGGTCAGGCGGGTCGAACGTGACATCACGATCCCGATCGGCCGACAGCTCGACCCCGACGCCATTACCGGAGAAGACCGCCTGCTCAACGCCGCCGCCGCGTTTGATGTCCTCAAGCAGGCCTGCGTCGTCGTTGATGCCGGGACCGCGATCACCGTGGACTTCGTCGATGGGGCCGGCACGTTCCACGGAGGCGCGATCGCGGCCGGGGCCCAACTCCAGCTCGACGCCCTGAACACCCGTACCCACATGCTCCCCGAGATTGAGTTGGCCCGGCCGGACGAAGCGATCGGGCACAACACCGCAGACGCCATGAAGTCCGGGGTCTACTACGGCCTGCGGGGCATGGTCCGCGAACTGGTCGAACGCTACGCCGAACAGATCGGTTCGTTCCCATTGGTCGTCGCCACCGGTGGGGACGGGAACCTGCTGTTCCGCGATTACGAGCTGGTCGATCGGGTCATACCCAACTTGACCATGATGGGTCTCTACACCACCTTACGGGTCGAGATCGAGCAGCAGAGCAAGGCCGACAACTGATCCAGCCATGGCCCCACCAACCCAACACACCGCAAACCCCCAACGGACCCTCTGGGTGCTAAGGATCGTTTGGTTTGCACTCATAGCGGGGCAGTTGGGATTCGGCTTCGTGGCGTACATGGCAGCGCAGCAAGGCCAGACGGATGCCCAGACGCAATTAAGTTTTCAGATGCTCGTCATCGCTGTCGGCATGCTGATCGGCGCGGTGGGGATGGGGTACTTCATACGCAACCAGGTCTACAAGCGGTGCTGGCAGACCCACGCCGTCACGCCACAGGGGTTCTTCATGGGGAACCTTCTGCTGTTCGCGCTGTTGGATGGCGTGTCACTGCTGACGTTTGTCTTCGTGATGATGTCTGGCCAACTCTTTCCCATGATCCTCCCGGCCGTCGCATCGCTGGCAGTCCAGTGCGCCAACTTCCCAAGCGGTACCCCGATGGAATCCACGCCCCCTGATTTTGTCCAGGACACGCGGTGACGGCTGCCGCAACGCCAACACGTCTCTGCCTCACGACGGCGCTGAACCCCGGCGCTGTGGCGGTCCTGCAAATCTACGGCCCCGGATCGCAAGACACCCTTGAAAAAATCACTAGCAAGCGAGACTGGCTTCCCGGGCGGATACATCTGGTGGACCTTGCGGGGATCGACCGAGGTTTGGCTGTATTGCTTCCCACCACCGGGGATCGAGCGGGAGGCGTGGCGCAACTGATGCCCCACGGCGGGCCGCGTGTCGTGCAGTCTCTGATCGAGAAAATCACCGGTCTGGGCGTGGTGTATGAAGCCCAGCCGGACCCCGTCACGGTCTACCCCGAAGCGGATTCGCCTGTTGAGGCAGACGCCCTGTCGGCGGTGGCGCTTGCCATGAGCCCCGCGGCGATCGATCCGTTGCTCGCTCAACCCGGGTTGTGGCGTGCGGCCATGCAACACCCCGAAAAGATCGACCGAGACAAATTGAAGCGGGATTCGCATGTACTCGATCGGCTGATCGAGCCACCGACGGTCGTCGTGGTCGGCCGACCCAATGTCGGCAAGAGCACGCTGACGAACCGGCTGATGGGGCGGACGGTCAGCCTGGTCGCCGACCTCCCCGGGACGACGCGCGATTGGGTGGGGGGGCTTGTCGAACTCGGCGGGATCACCCATGGCGTCGCGGTGCGCTGGCTGGATACCCCGGGATTGCGCACAAGTGATGACAGCATTGAACAGCGGGCGATCGAGTTGGCTTCCCAGGCCATCGCCTCAGCCGACGTCTTGATCGTGATGCGTGACCCGCAACAGGATTGGCCGGAGCCCGGCGTTTTGCCGCGTGAGCCGGACCTTTGGGTAGTCAATAAGGCGGACCAGTCTGACAAGGTATGGTCAGACGCGATCCCGATCAGCGCAAAGACAGGTGAGGGTATCGACACCCTGCATCAACGCGTGGTCGCAGTGCTGGGCCTCGACCGGATCGAACCGGATTCTCTTTGGGCGTTCTCAGATACGCTGCGGCGGTTTGCCTTGCGTGAAATTGACGGCCTGTCGAACTACCTGGGATGACAGTCCGGGGTAATTCATATCAAAGATAACGGGGTGTGTTAGCCGCGATCTTACAGATCGCAGGCCCGCCCAGATGTAAGCCATCGGCTACGAAGAGTGGTCGCTACGATTAACCAACAGGCGTACGGCTCAGCGATCACGATGCCTACTTGCTCTCGGGCCCGGCGATGTTATCGCGCATCGAGGTGTCGGCCTGGATGTTCTTCATCTTGTAGTAGTCCATGATCCCAAGGTTCCCGTTGCGGAAGGCCTCGGCCATCGCCCGGGGGACCTCGGCCTCGGCCAGCACCACCAACGCACGGTTCTTGGCGACGTCCGCGTTGTGTTCCTGCTCCAGTGCTACCGCCATCGCACGGCGTTTCTCGGCCTCGGCCTGGAAACGGTGCTTGTCGGCCTCGGCCTGGTCACTCTGCAGCTTGGCGCCGATGTTTTCACCCACGTCGATGTCAGCGATGTCGATCGAGAGGATCTCGAACGCCGTCCCCGCGTCCAGGCCCTTGCTCAAGACGACCTTGGAGATGTTGTCAGGGTTCTCAAGCACCGCCTTATGGGATTGGGCCGAGCCGATCGTCGTGACGATACCCTCGCCGACACGGGCGATGATGGTTTCTTCGGTCGCACCACCGATCAGGCGGGCGAGGTTGGCACGCACGGTCACCCGTGCCCGGGCCTTGAGTTGGATACCGTCCTGCGCCACCGCGTCGATGGTTGCCCGTGCCGTCCCGGAGTGTGGGCAGTCGATGACTTTGGGGTTCACGGAAGTCTGCACCGCGTCGAGGATGTCACGCCCGGCCAGGTCGATCGCACAGGCGGTGTCCCATTCCAGTTCGATCTTCGCGCGGTCGGCGGCGATCAGGGCGTTGACCACACGCGGCACGTTACCACGCGCAAGATAGTGCGTCTCCAACTGGTCCGATGAGATATCCAGCCCGGCCTTGACCGCCTGGATGCGCGACAGCACGATCACGCGTGGGTTCACCTTCCTAAACCACATCCCCACCAGCGATCCCAGGCCGACCCGTGCGTTGGAGACCAACGCCTGGATCCAAAGCCCCAGGAACCGGAACATGAAGATCAGGAAGGCAAAGACGATCAGCCCGACGATGGCGAGTACCGCGATCAGGGCTGCGTTGGTGGCGAGTGTCAGCAGGGGGGTAATCGAGTTCATGGCGGCTCCCTCGGGAACATGATGGTGTGCGAGCGTGTCCGAACCACTACATCATGCACGATCGCGGCCGACGGGACAAGCGCCCTGACCCCCGGAGCCCCAGGTTTGTGGCGCGGCGGGATGAGATTACCGGTCCCGCGACAGCCGCCCACAGGAATTCGCGCTCGGATTATCCGGCTTGCGGTTATAATCCGAGCCAGCCCAAACAATAACAGCAGAGGAATCAGCGTATGCGAGCGATCGTTACCGGACAGGTCGGGATGGACAAAAAAGACTACCTCCAGCGGGTGGTCGACCTCGCCGGGCAGAACGGCGAGGAAGTCGAGCTCTACAACGTCGGCGACAGGATGTACACCGAGGACCCCGATGTCCGTCAGGGCCGGATCCTGGACCTGCAGCTATCCCGGCTCAACTCGCTACGCCGGGCGGCGTTCAAAGACATCATCAGCGAGTCAGATGGCAAGCCGAACATCATCGTCAACACCCACGCCACCTTCCGCTGGCGTCACGGTTTGTTCAGCGCGTTCGACTTCGACCAGGTCGAGGCCCTCAAGCCCGACGT
>JAJDCT010000008.1 GCA_029260695.1 Phycisphaeraceae bacterium | reverse complement strand
AAGGAAAGCGGCGGGGGGGATGAAGTCTGCGTCGAAGATGGCGATCAACTCGCCGGTCGCGCTGCTGGTAGCGTCCTGAAGCGCCCCGGCCTTGAACCCGGTCCGGTCTTCACGGTGCAGGTACTGGATGTCGATCCCCCTGTCGATCCAATAGTCGACCCGCTGCCGGGCTAGGTCATTCGAGCCGTCAGTCGAATCGTCGACGACCTGGATCTGCAAACGATCCGTCGGGTACTCGATCGCGCAAGCGGCGTCGATGATCCGGTGCACCACCGCGCCTTCATTGAACATCGGCAGTTGCACGGTGACCCGGGGTAGCTGTTCGTAGCGCTGTTCGGGTCGAGGCCTGACCCGGCGGTGCCGGCCGTATAAGAACACCAGCCAGTACCGATGCAGCCCGTAAACCCCGATGATCGCCATCAGCGCGAGGTACGTCCCGGTGACGGGCCAACGGAAGACTTGGGGGTCAATCCAGGCCGGAAAGCTGAGCAGTGAAAAAATATCTGTCATCGGGTCTTGTTTTCGTTGATTGTTACCGGACCTGCCGTCGTACGGATCTTTACGGCGATCCACCCCTACGGCACGGTGTCCTGAGCCTCATCGTATCTCAAACCCTCTGGCGTGGCTATGCAACGGCCCTTGCCTGGCTTCCGGGACCTCTACCTCAAGCCGATCGGCCTACCCGTCCGATAAATCATCGGTCGGCCTGTGTTTAAGCCAACGGGGGTCGTCGACCCGATAACGGCTGTACCACGGCTGCGTGTCGTAGTCTGTAACAAAGGTGGGTCATGACGCTTCGAAGCATAGTAACGCTAACCACCTTGGCCCTGTTTTTATTCACAAGCCCGGGATGCAGCCAACATTACAACGGGGGCTTCGGTCTCAAAACCCAGGACCGCGAGGCCGTCCTGGCCTACGAACGCGCCAAGCAGGAACGGGCTGAGAGTGCCAAGGCCACCAAGCTGGCCACCAAACGCTCAGGCCCCGTCGATTTTCAGGCCGGCGGCCAGACCGTGGAAACCGGGCCCGTCCCACGCCTGGGCTACACCGCTGACGCCCGTCCAAGCTACACCACCAACGTCGCCAAGCGGTCCATCGGGACCATGGGGCTCTACGGGCAGGTCCGAAAGCCCGGCAACACAAGAACCAGCCCCCTGGATGGCATCAACAACCTCCGCCAAGTCACCTTCACCTCCGAAGGCGCTGACTTCGACCCCGATATCGACCCCACCGGCACCATCCTGTTATATGCCTCCACCCGCCACCGCGAAACGTCGGACCTCTACGTCAAAGCCATCAATGGCCAGGCCGTAAGACAACTCACCGACGATCCGGCCAATGAGGTCATGCCCGTCTTCAGCCCCGACGGCTCCCGGGTTGCCTTTGCATCGGACCGCGCAGGCAACTGGGACATCTACGTCATGGATATCGCAGGCGGCCAGCCCGTCCAGGTCACCCGTGACGCCACCGATGACTTCTACCCAAGCTTCTCGCGAGACGGCCAGAAACTCATCTACAGCACCTTCGGCACACAGTCCGGGCAGTGGGAAATGGTCATCATCGACCTGAACAACCCCGCCACCAAACGCTACATCGGCCACGGCCTCTTCCCCGTCTGGTCGCCCACCCAGGACAAGATCGTCTTCCAGCGCGCACGCCAACGCGGCACACGGTGGTTCAGCATCTGGACCCTGGACCTGGTCAACGGTGAGCCGATGAATCCCACCGAGATCGCCGCCAGCTCCAACGCAGCCGCCATCACACCCGACTGGAGCCCCGACGGAAAGCAGGTCGTCTTCTGCACCGTCATCGACCCCGACGCCGAGGAATCGGAAGGCCCTCTCCAGGCGGATATCTGGCTGGTCAATACCAACGGCAGCAACCGTATCCGCCTGACCATGGGCCGATTCGCCAACATCCAGCCCAACTGGGCAGGCACGGGCACGATCTTCTTCACCTCCGACCGATCCGGTGAAGGGATGGAAAACGTCTGGTCGATCACCCCCGACCGGGCCCAGCAGCTCGCGACCCGACCGGTTGAGCCATTCCTCGCCCAGGGCACCCCCGAACTGCCCGGCGCACAGAGTGAAGGAACCGAGGCGATGGTGCCGACCGAGTAAAGACCGACTAACGCCAGCGCCCACCGCAGGGCGCGGCGACAGGACCCATGCCGGCAGCGGAGGCTGACCGGGAAACTTCTGGCAGGACGCCATGAAAAGTGAACAGGCCATGTGGATGGTATTGGCGCTGGTCGTATTGTCGACCGGCTGCCACTACCGAGGTGCCAAGAAGCCCAGCCGACTGTCGGCCCCCTACGGGGATCGTCAAGTATGGGCTGTGGTCCCATTGCGCAACGAGTCCGGCAGCCTCCACGCCGACGGACTCAAGGCCGCAGACCAGATCGCACAACGGCTCGAAACCGTGATGGGGTTGGACACCGTCCCGGTCAACCGCGTCCTTGCTGCGATGCAGGCCCTGAAGATGTCCGGCGTCAATGACGCCAAGGGCGTATCCGATCTGCGTGACGTGCTGGGCGTCGACGCACTGGTCGTCGGGACCATCACCGCGTACGACCCCTACGACCCACCCAAGCTCGGGATCGCCATCGAGTTGTACTTTGATCCCATACGGCAAAGTGCCCACGCGACCAACCTCCGCGATCTCATCAGAGCGGGGACCGATGACGTGCCCCCCCCCGATCAACAGACCCGACCCAGCCGACCCGTCAGCGTCGTATCCGGTTTCTACGACGCGGCCGATCCGGCTGTACACCAGCAGCTTGTGAAATACGCCGCGATGCGCAGCGGTCAAGACGAAGACGACCCCGCCTCGGATTGGCACCTCTACCAGATCGACATGGACCTGTACACCGAGTTTGTGACTTACTTGGTGAGCAAGCAATTATTGCGCGTCGAACAGGAACGACTCGCACCGCCCATGCTCGCCGTAGAACCCGCTTCATAACGGGTCGGCACGCCGCCGATCCTTTGCGGGATCAAGGCCGTGCCAATGACTGAACCTAACCCAAAACCCCAACCCGGACCGTCTCTACACGAGCAGACGACCGAGGACGGCGTCCGCGAATTGGTGCTGGTTAAGCAGGGCCAACGCTACGTCTTCCGTTGTGCCCCCGGCCAGGAGCCGCAGCTCTTGGACCAGCTCATCGAGATGGCACGCGATGACGGCTCGGACATCGAGTGGTTCGATGCCGCGATGCTCAGCCACCAACTGGGCGCGAGGATGGTCGACCAACTCCAACAAATCAGACAGGAACCAGGCACTTAACCCGCCAAGACCCACCCGGGCACACGCCCGATGCAGCGTTGAACAAATTCGTGCGGCCGATCGGCCGCGCCGGCCGATGACAGAAGAGGAAACAGCCATGGCAGCAAAAAACCAAACACTCGAACAATTCATCAACTACCTGCGGTACGAGAGGCACTTCAGCCCTTACACCGCCCGCTGCTACGGCGCCGACCTGCGCCAGTACGCCGAATTCCTCAACGGCGACGCGCCCGGCCAACAACAGCAGCCGGCGACTATCGCGCAGGAGCAGCCACAAGACACAGGCGAAACCGGCAACGGCCATACCCGGCTGGACAACCGGCTTCGGGGCGCCGACGCCATGGTGGTCCGCGGCTTCCTCACGCACCTGGACGGCTTTGGCTACTCCCCAGCCACCACCGCACGCAAGATCGCCACGCTCAGAAGCTTCTACAAGTGGCTCCTCAAACGCGGCACCGTCCAAACCAACCCCATGCTCTTGATCCGTACACCCAAGCAGACCAAACGCCTGCCCAAGGCCATCGCCGTCGAGCAGGTCGAGAAACTCCTGTCCGCACCGGATAACCGCGACACCCTCGGGGCCCGTGACCGTGCGATCCTCGAAACACTCTACTCCACCGGCGTCCGCGTCAGCGAGCTGGTCGAACTCAACCGAAACGACCTCGATCAGGTCGGCCAGACCCTGAACATCCGCGGCAAGGGTAAGAAGGAGCGGATCGTCCCCCTGGGTTCTCACGCCATCGCCGCCATCCGCCACTACCTCACACTCCTTGAGCCCGACCAGCGCTTCGCCGCGCTGCGTGAGCAGTCCATGTCCGACCCCGCCCTCCCGTTATTCGTCAACAAAAACGGCGGCCGACTCTCGACCCGCTCCGTCCGCCGCAAGCTCGACAAGTACCTGCTGGCCTGCGGCCTGGACTCGACGATCAGCCCGCACACGCTACGGCACAGCTTCGCGACCCACCTCCTGGACAACGGTGCCGACCTGCGCAGCGTCCAGGAGCTCCTGGGCCACCAGTCGCTGTCCACGACTCAGATCTACACCCACCTGTCGTCGATGCGGCTTCGTACCGCCTACGACGAAGCCCACCCCCGGGCTGTGTGACGCCGTGCCGTACACCCTGAATCACCTCAACACCCACACATCGCATGTGTGGGTGTTGTTTTTTATAATGACCCACCGCCTCACAAGGCCCGTAGCTACTCATCTTCCCTCATAAATCCTCTAACCACCCGCACCCCGCACCCTAGACCCCGCACCCTAGACCCCAGACCCTACCCCATGTCCTCACCGCAACGACCCTCGCATGTGGCCCTGCCTCGGATCGGCATCCGGTCGATCCCGGCCCACCTGTTCCTCGTCGCCGCCTCTGCTGTGATGATCGCGTTCTCATTCGCGCCCTGGGGCCTGGCGTGGCTGGCCTACATCGCGCTTTGGCCGGCGGGCTTATTGGCCGCCCGGGCCGCCTCTGCACTGCGGCTGACGTGGACCTCGTTCGCCGTGTTCTGGTTTGGCTGGCTGGTCATGCTCGCGTGGGTCGCACCGGTCACCCAGGGCGGGTACGTCGTGCTCTCCGCGCTGATGGCCGCGTACTGGGCGCTCGCGCTGGCCGTCGCCCACCTGCTGCACAAACGGTTCCGCACTGCCATGGTCGTCCTGCTGCCCCTGGCTTGGGTCAGCAGTGAATTTGTCCGCGGCCGGTTCCTCGCTGGCGGATTCGGCTGGTTCGCGCTGGGCCACTCACAAGCATCCTTCAGCCCCGATCAGGCAGCCGGGCGGATCATCCAAGTCGCCGACCTGTTCGGTGAACTGGGTGTCAGCCTCGTCGTCGCCATGACCAGCGGGCTCTTGGTCGATCTGATGACCCGCCCAATCATGCGGCCGATCGGCCAGAACAAGCACCGCCTGCACCCCACCATCCGCGGCGCCTTGGTCCTATGGCTGTTGGTACTCACCGCCTCATGGTTCTACGGCGGGTACCGCATCGGACAGTGGGACCAAACCACCGAGCCCGGCCCACGCATCGCCGTCGTCCAGACCAACGTCTCCCAGGACAACAAGGTCAACAGCACACCCGAACAGGACGCCGAAGACTGGCATCGCATGATCGAGCTGACACGACAGGCCGCCGATTCTGCACCCACCCCCGACCTGATTGTCTGGCCCGAGACCATGGTCCCCCGGGCGATCAACCCCCAAGCCCTCGACTTCTACCGCGATGTCGACAGCTACTACCGTGGCAGCGAGATCTATCACGAGTTGATCCGTGAGACAGCGCAAGCTGTGGGCACACACCTCATGGTGGGGGCTCCCACCCACGAAGCGTTTGTCCAGGAAACATTCTCCGACGGCTCTGTCGGCCCCGTGCCAAAGCCCCGCTACAACTCCGCGTATCTTTACTACGCCGACGGCGAACAGTCACCCAAACGCTACGACAAGATGCACCGCGTACCCTTCGGTGAGTTCATCCCCTGGGTCAGTGCGGTCCCGCCGATCAAATCGCTGTTCCTCAAGTGGTTCACGCCCTACACCCGGGACTACTCATTGGCCCAAGGCAAATCGCTCACCGT
>JAJDCT010000007.1 GCA_029260695.1 Phycisphaeraceae bacterium | reverse complement strand
CCCGCGGACGCTGCAAGTCGTGCCGCCGCGCGTGGGCTGATTGGACTCGACAAAGATGTGCCGTTGGTCATGCAGGTCGCCCGGTTCCACCCGGTCAAGGACCACCAGACCGCGGTCCGTGCATTCGCAAGGGTCACCGAGCAAGTCCCAGACGCCAAGCTCTGCCTGATCGGTGACGGTGCTGAGCGTCAGGCGATTGAGGCGTTGTCGGCCGAGCTAGGCATCTACGAGCATGTCCTGTTCCTTGGTGTCCGTGACGATGTCGCCAGGCTGTTGCCGGCTGCGGACGTGTTCACGCTCTCCAGTGTCAGCGAGGGCATCTCCGTTACCCTGCTGGAAGCGATGGCGACCGCCGTGCCTATCGCCGCGACCGATGTCGGCGGCAACCGTGAGGTTGTCGAGCATGGCAAGACCGGGTTGCTGTCGCCCCGGGGAGACGATCCTGCCTTGTCGGATAGCCTAATTACGCTACTGAACGATATCGATAAGCGACACGCGATGGGGGCTGCGGGGCGCGTGAGGCTGCTCGAAGCTTTCACACAAGACCGTATGCATGATGCTTACGCCGAGTTGTACGGTCAGATCCTGAGTGTTAATCCCGGGTAGAAATACTGTATTCCACAAGCCTACAATCCCAGCATGAAAACCACGCCCCTGATCGTTTGCCTGGCTTTGATGTTGTTGTCTCCGCTCGCCGTGGCGCAGGATCAGGCCGTCGATCCGTTTGAAGGTTTTACCCATGCCTGGCGTGATCACCCGGTCTGGTATGACGGGCAGGCCGAGTGCGCCGTCTATGACGCGGTCAAGACGATCTACGGGGTAGAACACGGATACACAGCCCGGGCCTTCACCAACAAAGAGATCGCAAGCCCCAAGACCTTCACCAAGAGCGATGACAACACGGGGCGGCGGGTCTTCAAGCACCACGTCCGCGATGACATCCCGACCGAAAGTTATACCTACCACTTCTCGACGATGAGTTACGTCGGCACCGAAGACCTTAAAAGCCTGAAGCTGGATATGGGATCGCAGGAAGACTGCGGCGTGACGTTTAAGCAGTACATCAACCACACGGGCAAGCTGCGTTGGAGGCAGCACAGCTACTTCCCCAATGAAGGCGAGCGATCTGGGGAGATCGCACCTAAGCAGCACTTTGCCTTCCAGGATGCTTTGACACTTATCCTGCGTGGCTACCCGTTTGATGCACCGCCAAAGACACTGGAGTTGCAATTGCTGCGCAGCCAAAGGGACGTCCACCTGACGCTGCCTGATGAGTTGGGCTCCGGGGAGGACTCCGGGGCAGTTCCCGGGGCAGCTTCCGGGGTGGCGATCGTGGAATACCGCGGGGAGGAAACGCTGAAGCTGCCGATCGGAGCCGTGAAATCACACCATTTGGTGCTTTGGATTGCTCCCGACTGGCAGGAACACTACTGGTTCGCTTCGGACCCTGACAGGCTGCACGTCCTGGCCCAATATCAGGGTAAAGGCATCAGCTATCGGCTGAAACAACTGGAACGGTGCGCGTATTGGCGGTAAGACGCCGTATGGCCCGATCAAGGATCAGTAGCTACCTTATTGCATCAATAATAATTAACCCCAGGTGGTGGATTGAAAAGAACCCTCTACACGATCGCTGTGATGTCCGCGCTGGTATGGGCTGCGCTGGGCGCACCAGCTATGGCGGGCCCGTTGGACGGGGCGTTGAACCAACTGCTCGTCAGCCGGGATCTACGCAGCACCCGGTATTCGATCTGTGTGATTGATGCGTCAAGCGGGGAAGTGCTGGCGGAGATCAACGCAGACGAGCCGATGATCCCGGCAAGCAACATGAAGCTGCTGACAACCGCGGCGGCGCTGGATGTGTTGGGCGAAGGGTTCGTGTTCCGCACGGAGTTGAGCGTAACCGAGCCCGCGACCCAGGGGGGCAAGCCGGACCTGATGATCCAAGGTGATGGGGACCCGGCGTTGGGTGACCCGGTCTTGTTGAAGGAAGCCAACCTGACCGCGGAGGATCTGTTGGATGGGTGGGTCCAGGCGGTGAAAGAGACCGGGGCTGCTTCGTTTGGCCGACTGATCGTTAACGACCGTGTGTTCGACCGGCAGATGGTTCACCCCAGTTGGCCGGTCGGGCAGCTGAACAGGCACTACTGCGCACAGGTTGCGGGTTTGAATTTTCACGACAACTGCCTGCACATACTCCCATCGCCAGCCAGCCAACTCGGTGCCGGGCCGACCGTATCTTCTTACCCGGAGTCGCCGTTCCTCCAGATTTTTAACAGCGCGACTACGGGGGGTGCCAACGAGTTCTGGGTCGACCGCAAACTCGGGAGCAATGAGATGACCCTGCGTGGTCGGGTCAAGACCAGGATCTACACACCGGTGCGGGTGACTCTACACGACCCGCCGATCTACCTTGCGCAATTGCTGAAACACCGTTTGGGTGTGGCGGGGATCAGCGTAGACCAGATCGTTCGGCTGGGTGCCGGCGAGAACGCTCCGAGCGGCCGACCGATCCACCGGGTCGAGACGCTGCTCCCGGCGGTGCTTAAACGGACGAACCAGGATTCGGTGAACCTGTTCGCCGAGGCGCTGATCAAACGGATGGGCTTTGCGTTGACCGGTTCGCCCGGCGACTGGGAGAACGGTGCGGCCGCGGTCCGGCACGCGCTGGCGAATCGGCTGGGCACGCTCTCGGCCGGCGCGACGATCGCCGATGGCAGCGGGCTTAGCCGGGACAACAAGGTGACCTCACGGCTGGTCGCAGAACTCTTGGGGTCGATGTATCAGGACACCGAACGCGGGCAGACCTTCATGAGTAGCCTGTCCTACAGCGGCAAGACGGGCGAGCAATCTCGCGTAGGGAACGGGACACTGGACGGGCGGTTCAGGAAACTCCCGGCCGGTCACTGGGTCTACGGCAAGAGCGGGTACATCAACGGGGTGTCCTGCCTGTCGGGTTACCTGGTGATCACCGAGCCGAGCGATCCCGCAAACCCAGACCAATCCGACCAGGCAAAGCAGACCATCGCGTTCAGTTTCCTGTTCAACGGGTTCGGCCCGCCGCTATCCAACCGCAGCCTGAAGGA
Source organism: Phycisphaeraceae bacterium (assembly GCA_029260695.1). Classification (GTDB taxonomy): domain Bacteria; phylum Planctomycetota; class Phycisphaerae; order Phycisphaerales; family Phycisphaeraceae; genus JAJRRS01. Next base: position 2,201 of record JAJDCT010000007.1, on the reverse strand, counting down.
CGTGCAGGACCGGATGCTTGTATTGATCGATGAGCAGGCCAGGGATTGGCGGTAGCTGCCATGCGAGGGGATTTGCTCAAGGAAAAAGTGCCTGGGTAAATAGACCGGGCCTTCTTTCGCCTAATCCGCCCATGCGGGCATGGCTTTCATGTAGTGGCATGCGCGTTCGTTAGCTTGTTCCTCGGTGATCCCGGGGGACCAAGACTTCAGCCAGTGGGCGATGCCTTGGCGGACCTCGTCCCGTTTCTTCAGTTCACCTTTGTCGTCAATGCAATACTTACAAAAGTCCTCGGCGGGGCCTTTGAGCTCCGGCATATGAAGTGAGACGCCGCAGGCGTGGCAGTGGTCGCTCATGTGAGGGCTCCTTTGAGAAACAGGATTTGATATCGCTACCAATGCCCGTTGAGTATCTGTTGGATGGCATGCGCGACGCCGTGGTCGTGGTTGGGTTTGGTGACGTAGGCGGCGTGTTGTTTGGCGGCGTCGGCGGCGTTTTCCATGGCGATGGCGCAGCCGGCGGCCTGCAGCATGGCGACGTCGTTGATCTCGTCGCCGATGACCGCGACCTGGTCGGGTCCGATGTTCATCTGGTCGGCGACCCAGGACAGGCCGTGCCACTTGTCGACGCCGGGCGCGAATATTTCGATGATGTGTACGGCCTCTTCCGGGTCGGGGGACTGCACGGCGGCGAAGGCGTGGGCCTCGACGCGGCCAGCGAATTGGTCGTTGACCTTGGCGAGGATGTCGGGCATGCGTGAGCCTGGGGCGACCATGCCGACGCGCAATGTGTGATGGAGGTCGTCGGGTGTGACGTCGTGTTGTGTGTGGAGGATTGCGTCGGTGAAGTCGAACCACCACTTGCTGTTGGGGGTGAGTTGGCCGTGTCCGGTGACGAGGTATTCGTGGCCGACGCGGTTGGGTTCACGGTACGCCAGCACGGCTTGCGGCTCGTCTTTCAGGAGGTCGACAAGTTCGGCGGCGGTGTCGGGGGTCAGGGCGGTGAAGTGCTGGGTCTTGCCGGTGGGCACGTCGGTGATGGCGGCCCCGGTGACGAAGACGCCGACGCCGAGATTGGGGACGTGGTCGAGGACGTGCTTTGCTTCGCGCCAACCGCGGCCGGTGCAGGGGACCACGGTCAGCCCGGCGGCCTGCGCCTCCGCGATGGCGTCCAGGTTCTCACGGCTTGCCATGCCCTCCGGACACAGCAGCGTGCCGTCGAGGTCGATCGCGAGCAGGCGGTAGTTCATAGGGCAGATGATATCAAGACCCGGCGCGAGGGGGAGGAACCCCGACGAGATATCACTCACAGCAGCGGCGAGAGGAGCGAGGCGACGCCCTCGGCGTACTGTTTGATGACCGGGCGCTTTCGCCAGGCGCTCAGGACAACGGGATCGCACTGGTTCAGGTAATGCTGTTGAGCGAAGCGCAGGTGTTGGGTGACCTGTTTGCCGTAGAGCAGGACGTTGACTTCGAAGTTTAGGTAGAAGGATCTGATATCGAGGTTGGCGGAGCCCAGCAGCGCGAAGGCGTCGTCGACGGTGATGGTTTTGGCGTGGAGCATGCCGCCTTTGTAGGTGTGGATGTTGACGCCTGCTTCCAGGAGTGTCTGGTAGTAGTACTTCCCGGCGGCGGCGACGATGGGGTGGTCGGATTTTTTCGGGACGACCAGATCGACCTGCGCGCCGCGGTCGGCGGCCATGGTGAGCGCAAGCATGGTGGGCTCATCGGGGACGAGGTATGGGGTGGTCATGATGATGTGGCGTTGTGCAGCGCCGAGTGCGGCGACGAGGACACGGCGGAAGCTCTCGCCCTCGTGGTTGGGGCCGGTGGGAACGAGTTGAGCGGGCATCTCGCCGGTGGGTTTGATCGGTGGGAACAGGGCTTCGGCGTCGTGGAGTGTCTGGTCTGTTTCGAAGGCCCAGTCTTCACAGAAGAGCTGCTGGAACTGGGTCACGATGGGTCCGGTGAATCGGCCGGAGAGGTCGACCCACTTGCCTGCGTGCTTGTGGCCGTAGTCTTCGTTGACGGCGTTGTGGCTGCCGGCGTAGGCGGTTTGGCCATCGATGACGGCGAGCTTGCGGTGGTTACGCAGGTCGATGCGTGCGAGTTTACGCCTCCAAGGTGAGGCGGGGAGCATGTCGTGGACTTCGACGCCTTGTGAAAGGAGATCGCGGTAGAGGTCGCTGCGGAATAAGGCGCGT
>JAJDCT010000006.1 GCA_029260695.1 Phycisphaeraceae bacterium | reverse complement strand
AGGCTGATCGAGCGGCGTATGCCGGATGGCCGGGTATACCTCGCGACGACGCCGCAGGAGTTGAAGCGGATATGGGGGGCGTTGTAGGGGTGGCGGTATCTATAAAACTCAGACGTTAAACGTAAGCGTGAAAAAGTATGCCCGCATGTCATTCGCGAATGGTCACGCTTACGTTTGACTGGGTATCATAAAGGGAGATATCGAGCCCACTGGGAGGTGTTTTACGTTTTGGATATTACTCTTGAATTACCTGTCGGGGAGCCGCGGGTCGGTGTGACCGGGCCGGCGGAGCGGAATCTTAAGATTATCCGTGAGACTTTGGGTGTCCATATCACGGCACGCAACGGGACGCTGACGATCAGCGGAGACGATACGGCGGTCGGTCAGGCGTCGCGGATCCTGGAGCGGTTAACGGATGCGGCGGTGCGTGATGAGCCGATGAGCCGTAAGCAACTGGTCGATGCGATCGCCGCTGTAGCAAGCATGCCGAACGCCGGGGCCGCGGTCGCAGCGGGCGGTGTGGTCGGGCAGGCTGCGCACGATTTGGCGCACGGCATGGACGTGTACCTGCCGGACAAACGTGTCAAGGCGATGACGGGCGGGCAGCGGGCCTACCTGGAGGCGATTTTTGAGAACGACCTGACGTTCTGCTCGGGGCCTGCGGGGACGGGCAAGACGTACTTGGCGGTGGCGGCGGCGGTGTCGATGCTCAAGCGTGGGCAGGTGAGGAAGCTGGTACTGGTGCGTCCCGCGGTCGAGGCCGGGGAGAAGCTGGGATTCCTGCCGGGTGACTTGCAGGACAAGGTCAACCCGTACCTCCGGCCGTTGCTGGATGCGCTGCACGACATGATGGAGTTCGACCATATCCAGAGGTTCATGGCCTGCGATCTGATCGAGATTGTGCCGTTGGCGTTTATGCGTGGTCGGACACTGAATGACGCGTTGATTATTTTGGATGAGGCCCAGAACACGACCAAGGGTCAGATGCTGATGTTCCTGACCCGGCTGGGGATGGGCGGGAAGATGATCGTGACCGGGGACACCTCGCAGATCGACCTGGAAGACCCCAGAGCGTCGGGTCTGATCGACGCGGTGAGGCGTCTTAGGCGGGTGCGTGGTGTGGGGATGGTGGCCCTCGATAGTGTTGATATCGTCCGCCACAGCCTGGTTCAGCGGATTGTGGAGGCCTACGGGAGCGGTCAAACGGGGGGATCTGGGGTAGCTGGGATGGAGGATCCCCCAAGAGGCTAAGTGTCTGATAAAATCTCTGGCAGCGCACAGGATGGGCGGGCCCTATAACCCGACCGGCTCCCACGGGAACCCCGGAATCCCTCTTGTGTGCAGCGATCGGAACGGGCGAGAAGTAGCCCGCGGACCTAGTCGATGAGCATGTGTGGGCGCGTTGTCGCGTCCAACGACCTGAGTGACCTATAGCGAGCGGGCATGGCCAACGGCAAGAGTAAATCATCAACGACCGCACGGCGGCGCGAGGTCCGCAAGAGCGTGCCGCGCCCTGGGCCCAAGTGGCTGCAGATGTTGCGCCGCCGTGAGGTGGGATGGGCGGCGGTATATATCGTGATGCTCGTCGCCGTCGCCGGGCCGGTGGCGGTGTGGCTCGGCGGCACGACCGGGCACTACCCCCAACAGGTCCTCACCGAGCCGGTAACCGTCCGTGTGGGTTTCGAGCGGGAGGATATCGAGCGTACTCAGGAGCTGCGCGACGATGCTAGGCGAAACCTCCCGGCGATGTACGTCGCAGACAAGGCCTACCTCGAATCCCTGAAGATCCGGTTAAATGACCTGCTGGCTCTGGCTGAATACGAGACGGTCGACCAGGTGCCTGCCGAGTATCAGCAGCAAGCCAAGCTGTCGGACCTGGTGCTGCACGAGTTAAAACGGTACGTCAAGGACAAAACAGCGACCCCGCAGTGGGAGACGGAGACCCGTGGGTTCTACCAGAAGCTATTCGACCTGGCGGTGCTGGACCCGGCGGACACGCACCCCAGCGAGGACACCATCGGGCAGACGCCGATCACGATCATCCACCCCGACCCGTTGCAGGGCAAGCGCCCGGAGCAGCGTCTGTTCGGCGGTCGGATCCTGACGCTGACCGACACCGAGCGGTTGGAGGACGAGGTCCAGTACGCCACGCGTTTTTTCGATGGCGAACATCTGCGTGACTCGATCGTGGCCCTGGTCATGCATAACCGCCAGGCGACCTACCACTACGATCCGAAGCTGACGGCGCATCGGCGGGACTTAGCCGCCGATGCGGTAGAGAAACATATCCTCACCTACCAGGCGGGCACGGTGTTGTTCCCGGCCGGCACGGAACTGACCCGGAACGACGTCGGGCTGATCCAAAGCGAACATCGCGCATATATCGGCAGCCTGACGCCCGGTATGTCTGCGCTGGTGCTGGTGGGTCGGTTGGGATTGATCTTACTCGTAGGCATCGCGGTGTGGACGTACATTTTTTATTCCAATGACAAGATCGTCCGCAACCCGATGCGTGGGCTGGCGATCACGTCGCTTGTGCTGCTGTGCCAGTTCATGG
>JAJDCT010000005.1 GCA_029260695.1 Phycisphaeraceae bacterium | reverse complement strand
CATCAAGATGCGTCGATCCCATAACGCCCAAACCGATCACGCCGACATTCACCATGATGTATTTCCCTAAGAGTGAGATGCCGACGCGTCGTTGTCCGAAAGGTGTTGGATCACCAGGTCTCTCGCCAGCGCGATGTCGCCCGGTCGGTCCTCGCCGCCCTCACGCTCGATGGCTAGATACCCGTCGTAGCCCGCATCGGCAAGCACTTTGAAGAACCGGCTCCAATCCACCTGGCCTTGCCCGACAGGCATCTCGGTGCCCCATTGCCCGGGTGTTGTGGTAGCAACCGCGTCTTTGATGTGTACGCCCCGGACACGGCTGACGAGTTTGCTGATCGCGTCGATCGGATCACCCTTGCCGTAGAGGATCATGTTCGCCGGGTCGAAGTTAATCCCCAGGTTTGGATGATTAACCGATTCCAGGAATGCCATCAGATCGTCGGCCGTCTCCTGACCGGTTTCTAAGAGCAGCCTGCAACCGGCGTCTGCGAAGAGATCAGCAAGCGTTGTTACACGCCCGTGGAGTTTCTTATACCCAGGGGTCGCCTGGTCGTGTGGGACGAATCCCGCGTGGAATGTGACGGTATCGATCCTATCGCGCCCGACGATCTTTGCGATACCGGTCGCCAACTGAAGGTTCTTTTCCCAGTGTTCATCTGGCACGACCCCGCCGGTCCGGCGGATGGCGTCTAACGTCGAGTAGTCTTCACTCACTGGCGAGAACATCCCCGAGACGACCTCGATCCCCTCGGCGCGCAGCCCATCGAAGACCCCGCCCCAGGTGTCGGGGTCTTCAACCATCGGGCTCATCGCAAGTTGCACCCGAGGGATTGCCATGTCCAGAATCATCCGGATCAATTCGGCCGGATCAGTCGGCTGCAACGACCAGGAACACACGCCTATTCGTTCTGTAGCTGCTGTCATATACAGTCATCTTACAGCCGGTCGATTCCGCCTGCTTAACGGTCCATTGCATATGGATGCTCGATTCGGGTCGAACGCGACAGCTTCGTACAGACATGATAAACCTACGGCATGGGCTCTACCTTACCAGTCCCCGTGTTGGTGCTCGGCGGGGGTGTCGGCGGTGTCGCTGCGGCTCTGGCGCTCGCTAAGCACGGCATCCATTGCGTAGTCAGCGAACCCACCGGATGGATCGGCGGGCAGTTGACCTCCCAGGCGGTACCCCCCGATGAGAACCGATGGGTCGAAGGCGTGGAGGGGGTGAGTTCCACCACAGCCAGCTACCAGGAATTTCGGCGATCGGTTCGAGATTGGTATCGCACACAGCGTAATCTCACACCGCATGCAAACAAAGACCCGCTACTGAACCCCGGCGGTGGCTGGGTTAGTAGGCTTTGTTACGAACCACGCATCGGTCACGCGGTCTTGTGTGACATGCTGGCGGAACATGTGACCAGAGGAAAGATCAGGCTGCTGTTGCAATCCGAACCGATCAGCGCCCAGGTTGAGGGTGACCGCGTTACTTCTGTCACGCTGCGAAGCACGGCGACCGGCGGCGAGCTGACCGTTGAGCCTCAACTCATCCTCGAGGCGACCGAGACGGGCGATCTCTATCCCCTTGCCGGGATCGAGCACACGATCGGCGCAGAACACCGCGACACCCACGGCGAGCTGCACGGCCGAGCCGACCACGCCGACCCAAACGACCAGCAAGCCATCACCTGGTGTTTTGCGATGGAGCATCGGCCCGGCGAAAACCACGTCATCGACAAGCCCGAGGGCTACGACTTTTGGCGCAGCTACGTTCCGTCACTGGAAGGCGGCTGGCCCGGCCCGCTGTTTTCATGGGACATCGCCGGCCGCGACAAGCCTTCTCGCAGCCTCCCCCTGGTCCCCTGGCCGGATACGCCCAGACCCGGTCATCCAGAGCTTTGGCGCTATCGGCGGATCGTCAACCGATCTATCTACCGGCAGGATGAAGGCTCCGCCTCGGAGGTGCCGCCGGATGTTTCACTATTCAATTGCGCACAGATGGACTACTTTCAGAAGCCGATTCTGGGTGTCAGTGAAACAAAAAACCAAGAGGCACTCGTGCAGGCGAAGCAGCAGAGCCTGTGCTTCTTCTATTGGATGCAGACCGAGGCACCACGACACGACTCCGCGGATCACTTGGGATATCACGGCCTGCTGCTGCGCGGCGACGAGATAGGTTCAGATGACGGATTTGCGCTGGCACCCTATATCCGTGAACCTCGCAGGCTCGTGGCCCGGACCATCGTGACCGAGGCACATGTCGGGCAACTGCAGCGTATTGAAGCGGGGCACCACCTGATGCAACGCCCGGCCCGCGTGGCAGGAGAACCGTTTTCTGACAGCGTTGGGATCGGACACTACCACATCGACCTGCACCCCTCGGCCGCGATGCGCAGCGAGGTCTACATCCCCGCCTGCCCTTTCAGGATCCCGCTTGGGGCGCTGCTTCCCATCCGCGTCCGCAACGTCATCGCTGCAGGCAAGGCCATTGGTGTTACACACATCGCCAACGGCTGCACCCGTCTGCACCCAGTCGAGTGGAATGTCGGTGAGGCGGCTGGCACATTAGCTTCGCTGTGTCTACACGATAGTTTTGAGCCGGCGCAGGTACACGAGCATCCCGGGCGGCTTCGTGTGCTTCAAGGCCGACTGGCGGCGGCGGGGGTGCCCCTGACTTGGCCCTGGGAACCAGGCTTGTAGGCCCGGTGTATAAAAAATCAGGCGGTGAACCGTGAAGTCCACCGCCTGACAAAAAAGGCTTTCAACTTGCCCTGATGCCGCCCGATTCAGCAAGCGGCATCCACCGATCTACGGCCGATCAGTCGTACGACGCGTCGGCCAGGTCACCCTCTTCCAACTCTGCGGGTGATGTGCCCAGCGTCACCAGGACAACCAGGTCCTGGAAGTCCGCGGCGCTTGAGCTCAACCGGGTCGTCCCCAGCTCGAACAGGTAGATCGACTGGTTGACATCCATCGTCATCGTGCCGGTCTCGGTGTCGATGTACTGCTGAACGAACTCGACGGCACCGGCCTGCCCGTCAAACCCAGAGATATCAGGCACAGGGTCGCCGTCACGCAGCACCTTCACCGAAGGCGACTCTTCGAACGAGTTGCGCTGAAGGTACAGGCTCCCGCTGGTCCGCCAACTCGTGCCGGTCACGTCGATCGTCGCGTCGGGGTCGAAGACATCCTGCACGATGAAGTGACGCGGCGGCGAATGGTCGTTGACGTTGCCCGCTGACGGGTCGTCACTCGCGCCGAACGGCTCATACGATGTGCCGTCAATGTTGACCTGCACGGTCACAGGCATATCCACCCCGCTGGAGGTGATCGCCGCACCCAGCACGGAAACCTTCACCGCGAAGTCCTGAC
>JAJDCT010000004.1 GCA_029260695.1 Phycisphaeraceae bacterium | reverse complement strand
AAGTCGAGGTGATTCTCGAACGCAGGCAAATCCCCACCCGCCGTCTCGCCGGCTCTGCGCGTAGAAACGTCTTCTCCAACCTCGCCGCTCCCCCCAAGGACCTGATTGACCGCGGCGTCACCGGCAACTACTGGGAGCCGGTCGGCAGAGACCCGTACCTGGAAGCACGTCTGATTAAGCAGATCTCGGAACGCGCAGAACAACCAACCCTCTCAACACGGTGACCGTCAATTAAAGCATGTATAGAGCGAGGCCCGACCCCCTTGCAGGCCCCGGCCCGGTTTGACGGACATCTCCGGCTTTGCCGCTTACTGTCTCTTCTCGTTTACATTGTCCCAGCGGATGATGTTGTAGTCGATCTCCTCAGGCGTTCTGCTGTCGACATGGGTGTCAAAGAAAAGTACGTTGCCGGTGCCTCTGTGGCGCTCGGGATCGGGTGTAAAGAATTCCAGTTGACGGGCACCGTGGTAGAACCAGGAATGTGTCCTGTTGTTTTCGAGAGGGCGGTTGTTGGCCCACCTGTGCCCTGCGCTGTCCCACATGATTGAGTAGTTGCTGGTGGCTTTCACCGCATCGATGTCGTCGCCGGCCCAGAGTTCGGTCGCATCAATGCCGTCCGCGACTACTCCGTTTCCCGCTTTTCGAGCAACTTCAGCCCAATTAAAATCGGCTCTGGGCCCGGCATCTACGTTGCCCGGTCCATAGTTGTTGATGTCATTGTTCAGGTAGTAGCTGCCCCCGATTTCGACGGTGTAGGCAGCATAAGGGGCGGGGGTCAGTGAACCGGTCAAGGCGGGTTCGGCGTCATTGGGGCAGATCAAGGTGGAATCATCCAGGTGGCCGTTCCCGCCCGGCGAGGCGATCTGCGAGGGGTATCTCGCTAACAGGAACAGCGGCCAGCGGTTACCCAGAGCTTGCTTACTTAGCGCCCGGCGTCCGCTGTCTTCCAGCCAGAGTTCGTGGGCTATTCCGACCTGCTTGAGCTTGGCCTTACAAATCATGTTCTTGGCGCTCTCGCGTGCGGCAGCCAAGGCCGGCAGAAGAACGCCAACCAATAGGGCGATGATTGATATGACTACCAGCAACTCAATTAAGGTAAAAGCTTTACGTAGCATGATTCCATTATACCCCCGTTGGTTGTAAGACTTACAGGGCAAGTCTGTGAGCACATTCTACTTATCCTCCATCTCCTCTATCGATGCGCCGGCAATCATAGATGAATTTATAATGCTATTCTATCAAACATGATGCGCCTGTGTGAAATTATAGCTATGATTTTTTATATGACCTTCCCTCGGCCTTGAGAGCTCACTGAAAAACATGGGTAAGGCCGCGCGGGTTTAGTAGTTCTGGCAGGCGATTTTGTGTCCGTAAACGGCTTGGGCTTGCCGGGGCTGAACCTTCTGGCCCTCGCCGGGGAGGGGCGATCTCGGTACACTTCCCTGCATGAACACCAAAATCGATGCCGAGCGCATGACGCTGCGGATCGGGCACAGCCCGGATCCTGATGACGCGTTTATGTGGTACCCGTTAGCTAACTTCACCGCGCCGGACGGCAAGGTGTTGACCCCGAAGATCGACACCGGACGGTACGATTTCATTCATGTGCTGGAGGATATCCAGTCGCTGAACGAGCGCAGTGAAAAGGGTGAGCTTGAAATCACGGCGCTGTCGATCCACCAGTACCCGTTCATCGCGGACAAGTACGCGCTGACCAGTTGCGGATCGTCGATGGGTGACGGGTACGGCCCGATGATCGTCTCGACCAAGCCGATTAGTGTCGCGGACCTCAAGGGCAAACGCCTGGCGATCCCGGGGTATCAGACCACGGCCTGGCTGGCGGCGCAGCTCATGCTCGCGGAGCAGGGGATGAGCAAGGATGATTTGACCGCCGAGTTTGTGATGTTCGACGAGATCATCCCCAAGGTGGTCGCAGGGGAGTTCGACGCGGGTCTTATCATCCACGAAGGGCAGCTGACCTACAGCAACGACGGCTTGGCGTGTGTCTGTGACTTGGGCCAGTGGTGGACCGATTCTAGGAAGTTGCCGCTGCCACTGGGTGGTAACGCGATCCGCCGGGACCTGGGCGAACAGATGCCGGCGATCTGCCGGGTGTTGCTTGACTCGATCGAGTATGCATTGGAACACCGTGACGAAGCGGTGGATTTTGCGTTGAACTGGGCCCGCGATATGGGCTCGGAGTTGGCGGATGAATTCGTCGGTATGTACGTCAATCAGTGGACGCTTGACTACGGCGACCGTGGCCGGGAGGCGGTTCGCAAGCTGCTGAGCGAAGCGGTGGCTGCGGGGCTGGTCCCGGACTGCGGTGAGATTGATTTTGTCGATCCCGGCTGAACGCTCGATTACGTGATGATTATATTTTGAGTAAAGGCAGAACGGAGCGTGAGATGCTGACGAGACTGTTTGCGGGCGCTTTGTGCCTTGGATTGTTGTGTGGTTGCACGTCACGAAGTGTTTCTGGTGAGGATGCCGCAGAGACTCGACACCTAGTCGAGAAGCCCTCGACGATCTCTGCCGAGCAGTGGGGTTCGGACCCGCTGCAGATCCCAGAAGAACGTAAGCACACGCCTAAGTTCATCACGATCCATCACGCGGGGGTTGATTGGAAAGCGGGTAGCGATCCATTTAAGAAGATCCGGGATTTGCAGGCGTGGGGGAAGAAGACGGTCGAGGACGGCGGCAAAAATTGGCCTGACCTGCCGTACCACTTTCTGATCGCGCCGGACGGTCGTGTCTTTGAGGGTCGGCCCCTTGAGTACGAGCCGGAGACCAATACCAATTACGACGTACACGGCCACATCGGCGTCCAACTCTGGGGAAACTTTGAAGTCCAACGTATCAGTTCACACCAGGTCACGTCGGCGATACATTTAGTCGCATGGTTGTCGCAGGAGTACGGCGTTGATGATGCTTTAATTGGTGGCCATCGGGATGTGGCTGAGGATACGAGTTGTCCCGGCGCGGACTTCTACCGTTACCTTGAAGATGGGAAGTTCCTTGGATGGGTCAATCGGTTCCGCGACGGAGAGTCGGCTGTGATCGATCTGGGGCCTGCTCTTGAGGGTGGTCCGACGGAGATGATCCCGATGCCAGAGTAGGGGCCAAACCCGGGGCGTACATCAGTAAGGGCAGATGTAACGGGGATGGCGTTAATAAGACCGGGGTTGTGTCGCGGTCCAGCGGCACAAGCGATCGGAAACTTCGATGATTTAACGGGTCTATACTCTGTATATCGGGCCACCACTAGGTGTAAGGCAAGCCACGGTTTGACCACAGCTATGCCTCGCGGTGTATACTGGGGTTGGCAGTTCTGCCAAGTGTTTCGGAGCCCGACATCTACGTCGGCGGAGGCGTTTGTCTATGGCAACCATCGTAGTTCTCAACGGTCAAAACAAGGGCGAATGGTACACGATCGGTGGCAAAGCGTTTGTTTTTGGTCGAGACAACAAGCTGTTGGCGCAGATCAACGACCCGTGCGTCTCTCGCGAACACATGGAGGTCCGTAAAGAGTCCAGCGACAACTGCTACTACGCCGTGGATATGGAAAGCCACAACGGCGTGTTTGTGAACAGCGAGCGGGTGGTTAAGTTCAAGGCTTTGCACGAGGGCGACGTGATACAGATCGGCCACACATTAATGGCGGTCACGCTCGATGAGTTTGATGATGACCTCCAGGCAAGGCGGTACCTGCGTAACTGTGAGAAGAAGTTTCAAAGAGAGATCGATCACATGCGTGAGGCCGAGAATGAACGTCGGGAAGAGATATCGGGGGCGACGCTTGGGCTCCGCTCGCTGCTGCCATTTGGAAAAAGACGGAAGTAAGATCCTCGATTGTGGCGGGTCACTCGGTGTGTGTCGTAGGTTTTATTTATAGGTAGCTTGAGGCCGTCAGGCGTCCGGCATCCGCTTCGAGGTTGATGACCATATACCGCAGCGCATCACAAAGATGGTCGGGGCCGTCCTTGATCGGCTCTTGCCTTTGGGGGTTATTCACATCGAAGTGGTAGCACCTCATCGCTTCGATCAGCCTCTTGCACCGGGGGTGTATGCGCAGGGTGTGCCGGTCGAGCCGGCGTCTGATGCGTTCGATGCCGTCACGGAGAGGCGAGCTCTTGGTCTTCACGGTGTGGCCGAGTTTCCGTAGGGCCTGAACGTCGCTGATACCGGTGTGGCTGTTGCGCTGGTTCCCCGCGGGATCAACCCCCAGCCAGTCTGCACGGGGCCAGCTGTTGAGCGATGCTTGTCGGTCGATCGTCTCCATGTGTTGGTCGAATGTCACGCCGGCCTGGATGTATTCACCGATGACGTGCAATATGGTTTGGCCGTCACAATCATCGGTGTGGTCGACCCGGGCCCACAGCATGACGGTCGGGTTGCGCAGGCCGAAGTCCATGCCGCCAATCCATTGGCCCTGATTGTCAGGCAAGCCGTCTTCGAGGACATGTTTGAGTGGATCGAATTCGGGGTAGACACAGTCGCTGACCTGGGGTTGTCTGCACATCATCTCGACAGACCAGGCACGCCGGCTTGTTCTGTGCCACTGCCGTACCAGGTCGTCGACGGGGATGAACCCGATCGCCGATTTAGCTAACCCACGACAGTCTTCCCAGAGGACGCACTCATCGCACTGCCGGTCTGTGGGGCACCGCTCGATCACGTCCAGTGCGGTCCACTTGAATAGCTTTGAGGCACCCGGTTGGCTTCTCTGGAAGCCGTCGGTAATTTTCGCCATGAGACCGAAGGGTCGGTGCATCGTCGACAGTGCTTCGACAGCCCCGTGGACATGCTTTTTTCCGCAGGTGCCGGACCGCGTCACCATCTGAGCGGCTTCCCAGACCCCGGGCTCAAATTCCTCGACTTCGTCGCAGCGCAGCTTGTGAACTCGAACACCACGCACCGAGCGCTGGGACCCGGCGAGCAGTTGTGCTCGGCTCCCGTTGAGCAGTGCCACACGGCGCTGTGTGGGTTCGCCATCCAAGAGGCTGCGGAACCAAGGCCGATCAAGCAACGCGATGAGGTGCTCAAACATCTTGGATGACTGCTCCAGTGATCCCCCGAGGATTCGGATCTGGATGCCGGGCTTGAAAATCAGGTCCAGGAGGGTGGCTGTCGCACCCAGCATCGTCTTGCCGCCGCCTCGGTTTGCCCAGACAACGGCGTCCTTGTTGGATGCGGTTGCGTTGGAGTGGACGTCCTCGAAGAAGGCATGTATCAGATAATCAAATGGTGCGCTACTCCCGTCTACCAGAGGCACGCGGGGGACCGTCATCCCAAGAGCTACGCAAACAAACCGATGCAACTCGTCGGGCGTTAGAGGCTCGAGTGCAAGGATTTGCTTGATGGAAGTAGCCGGCGCTTCGAGCGGTCGCTTAGTCATCCACGGCACCTGTTGGTGAGTTGGTTGCGATCAATGCCGGGGTGTCATCGGGGCTTGATACAGAGTAGAGGAGTTGGCGTAGCGAATCCACGCCGTCTGCGGTCTCTTTGTCGATTGCGCGAACGCTTAGGTCGGCGTTGATATCTGCCCGCTTCAGTTCGAGCTTTAAAAGATCAACACAGGCACGCCTGGATATGTCCATGCCGGCCTTCCCGTCATCGGGTTGGCTGGTTGCCAGGTCAATCAGTTTCCCGGCCGCGATCAATCGGTACCGGCTGAGAAGTAACTGGGTCTGGAGGTCTGCGAGAACACACAGCCCGGCCAAGCAACGATGGTTGTCTTCATCCTGGATCCACATGGAGAGGTTTTTCGGTGATAGTGCGTACTTGGAGTGTAGTGCGGTGAGGTCAAAATCTGCATTGATCAGGTCGTTTATCAAGGCTGAGCGTCTCTTGGCGCTGATTTTTCTAGGCATGGGTACTCTGCTGTGGGGGTGCGTGCGTGTATTTGGCGTGTTGGACAGGTTCAAGAGTTGGGAGCTACCGTGTCAGCGTGTCGGTCCAGTAGTAGCATCAATGCCTCCTCCCGTGTTCCACCGAGGCTGCGCAGAGTTTTATCCAGTTGCTTTTTCTGATGAGGCAACAGGAAAAAATGTACCGCCATCGGCATCTGCTCTGTTGGCTGGGGCGGGCGAGGTGAAGGAGGTCGGCCACGGATTTCGAGTAGTTTTTTTAGTTGGTCTTTGCGCTCCGGGAGGAGATCGGCCAATGATGCGAGCTTGTATTTCTCGGCAAGCGATCCGATAAGGTTGGCACGCTTGCGCGGGTCGTCATGGCCCTGGAGTCGGTTCAGTGACGCCAGTAACACCAGGGCCTCGCGGTCGTCCGCCTCCCAGACGACACACTCGGCAGCATCGTGCTCAAGTCTGCGTAAGGCGGCGACACGGTGATGTCCGTCTAGGATTTGGTAGGCATGGAAACCGTTGCCAGACGTGTTGGCTTTGTCATTGTCTGTGATTGGCCGAACAATCAGGGGAGGGTATCGCCCGGTGCTTTCGATATGGTTGGTGAGTTTTGTTATGAGGTGTTCGGGCATGACGTTGCTGTTGGCGGGGTGAGTGCGCAGGTTGTCGAGTTTGATCGTTTGGGTTTGCATGGCGTATTGGTAATTAGATTGATTTGGTGGCGGAGTTGTTGTGCAGGTAGTAAACGGGCTCAAGCATCAGGCGTTGTCTGGCTGTGCGCAGGTGTGTCATCGGGTTGGTGCTGTGGACGACACCCCGCCCACCGTTTTGTCGGTACCAGCGGTATAGCTCCTTGTGGAACCAGTCACGTTGTATCCCGGTGAGCGAGTTGATCTTCGTGAGTATTTGATCGAGACAGGCGAGGTTGTTGGGGTTTAGGCCGACGGATTCCATGGCGTCGGTGAGCCTTGAATCGAAGGCGTGCGGGGGGCGGTGGTATGCGGTCATCCCGGAACGCTCGAAGAACGGATTAACTTTGCCCATAGCCGCGAGCGCCTCGGTGTATAGGGTCGTTGGTTTGTTAAGCGCGGCCTTGACCAGCCAAACCGCCAGGCCGACTCCGCGCCAGCACGGGTGGACCACCACTCGGCTGATCACTCGGACCTCACGGTTAAGTAGGGTTGCCCGCTGTTGGGGAGCCAGCCAATTCCCGTACCGGTCGTGTAGAGCCCAATTACGAAGTGTGCACGAAAGACTGGGCAAAGACTCGATCAGCACAGCTACGGTCTGCTTGCACGTGGGTTTACCCAGAAATCTCTGGGATACTGACCGGGAGGTCGACCGCAAAGCCAGTACGCGCGTCGCGGTTGCGGGTCGATCGGCGCGGTAGTGGTGCTCTTTTAGTGCGTTGTAATCTGCCAATGAACCGTCCACCAATTCAAGATCATCATCCAGTTTGTTGGCGGCCTGCGTCAGGAAGCGATCCTGGATGGGGGACATCATTGTGCAGGTCTCTCAACAAGGTCCAACGACTCGCCGAGGTGTTTTTCGATGAGTGTGTCCGGTGCCAGGGGCTCCAGCAAGTCGTCGTGTGTGGTTGCCGCGACAAAACAGACTCTTGATTTGGTGACCCATTTACGGACGTTGCGTGAGAGAACCTTGGCGGTGACTCGGTCGAGTGTGGAACAGAATTCGTCTGCCAGGATGATCTTTAGTTTGCTGGGTATGACGTCGGCTTCGACCATCGCCATAGCCTGTGCCAGCCGGAGTCGGTAGTGCTGCCCGTCGGATAGTTCAGAGGGTTTGCGTAGCATGACAAATGCATCGTTGAGTCCCGCGAGGCTTAGCAATTGGAGGGTCTTGCTGAGCGGGCGGCTGGGAAAGACATCGACCAGCGGCCTGTCCTGGAGTTTGGGGAGATTATCGAAGCCAATGGCATGGGTGTTGGGATCCTGTTTGATCTGCTCGTGGATCAGCCGGAGGATCGTGGATTTACCGCTGCCGCTTGCGCCCGTAACAAAGATGAGTTGGCCAGGGCTTAACTTAAGTTCGGTCTTTGGGATCAGCTGGATCGGTCGGCTTTGGTCGATCCCCAGGCCGAACATCGTGGCGACCTCGCAGACGTTGGGAGTCGGCTCTACTGCTGACTGGACGCTATGGGCTAGGGTGAGTTGCATGAGGAGAGTCACTGATTTAATAGTTAATGAACATTTTTGAGTAATTAGAGTTGCCGCCGGATAGACCGATCGAGGGGGGGGTACAGGTCGGACTTCGAGGTTAAAGCTCGTCTCAAGAAAACAGCCGGGCGGTCGCTTGTACGGTGTTCATATACTGTCTGACACGGTGAAGTGTCAGGCCGGAGACCTGGGAGGCTTTTCGCATGCTCATTCCATGCAAAACCACATACCTGGCGGTGGGGCGGACTTCTATGGGGAGGGTATTCATCTGGATAGCTACAAATTTAAATAAGTTATTTGACAAACGTTTAATGATTGACATGGCTTGACGCTGAAGATGTCTTGGGTGCCTTTGGTAGAGCCTTGCGATCTGGGCGACAGGCATGTCGCCATGTAGAATCTGCTGAATCAGGACTCGATCGGTCTTTGGAAGATACTCCGCGAGTGCCAGCAAATCGTCGATCTGTTGGCGCTTGATCTGACGGTGATCGTGGGCGAGGGTGGAGAGGTTGTTCAATCGGTGCTGCATGGTGTTGCTACCAAGTAAAGTATGGGTTATGTTAGGTATTAAACCGGATATTGACGTCTGCGTCAAGAGAATGTTTAATATATTTTGAACTTTATTTTTGAGACCTAACATGCAAACACTGGGTGAGTTGATCCGGACACTACGGCAGGAACGTGGGCTGACGCTGTCGGCACTTGCAGAGACGATCGGGTCGACGAAGGGGTACCTTTCGATGATCGAGAATCGCAAGGTTGCCCGGCCGCCGTCCTACGAGGTGCTTAGGTCTTTGGAAGCGGCTCTCGGTGTGACAGACGGGCGTTTGTGCCTTGCTGGGGATTGGGAGCGTGCTCCTGAGGCTGTGCGAGACCAGGTTCAACGGTTGGCGGGTGATGTGGCTCGGGGGCGTGACCTTGCGCGCTTTATCAAAGAGTCTGCGACGGCACGTCGAGGTGGAGGAAAAAATCTTGACGAGCTTTATCGAAGCGGAGAACTGCGGCGTCGGATTGAGCGGGCGCTTGGTCGGGAAGAGACGAGTCGTGATGAGGCTAATGATTTGTCGTCTGTGACTCGGGGCGAGGTGGCGTTGTATCGCGTGCCTCTTGTGAACAAGGTGGCGGCGGGTTACCCAAGTGGGTTCACCGATCTGGACTACCCTGCGCGTGTCGCGGACGACTACCTGAGTTGCCCTGGTCTGAACGATGTCGATGCTTTTGCTGCGGCGGTGATTGGCCAATCGATGATGCCTGACTACCGGGAGGGGGATATTGTGGTGTTCTCCCCGGCGGCGGATGTATCCGA
>JAJDCT010000003.1 GCA_029260695.1 Phycisphaeraceae bacterium | reverse complement strand
ATGACCTCGCCCAGGTCGCCCAGTTTCATATCATGGATCTCGGCGAGCTTTCCCGTGCCGGGTGTGTTGCTGTTCACCAGGCCGGGCTTCCAGGTCACGATGACGTTGAGCTTGGTGATCTTGCGTTCGACCCTGCCGTCTCGTCTAACCCGGACCTCGCCCTCGGCCTGGACCGACTGCGCACCGAGCATCCGGGTGGGCATGTAGTTCGCCAAGAGCGGGCGGTTCCACAACTCGGCTTTGAAGCTGATGTTTGATGAGCTGGAACACTTGTCCCACCACTTGGGTCTAAAATCATTCGCGGTCTTCTGGATGTATGCGACGCCGCGGCGCTGTTCGCGGTTTAAGAAGCGCTGGTTACGCCGGGCCGCCTTAATGAGATCGGGCAGTGTATCCCAGTCACTGCCAAGGTAAGCGGCGACCAACGCCTGGTAAGCGTCCGCCGCTTCCTCACGGAACGCGGCCATCGGGTCGTCGGCTGTGTCACCGGCCTGTGATTCGATTGCTTCGAGGTCCGGAGGGGTGCCGGTCGTATCAGACGAGGCTTCCTGCTCGGCTGGCTGTTTGGTTGCGGCGACGGGCTGTGTTCCCTGAGCTCGGGCGGGCCGGGCCTGCGTAGGCAACCAGCATATCAGCGCCATCAAACAGATCACCTGACCTAATAATTGTCGTTTCATACAAAAGCCCCGTAAGCAACGCAGACCAGAACGGATCACGGCAAAATGATTGTACCCTTCCTCGCTAGTAGATGCTATGAATTATGCACCTCCTGTCCCGTATTGGCTGTAGGATAGTGTCGCCGCCCGCGACAGGATCGGCGGGCAAAGGAGGCCAAGACGATGAACCTGCGCCGTGTGAAACAACTGGGAGTATGGCTGCTGATCGCAAGCGTGATCGGAGTATCTGGCTGCGGGCCGGTCCACTTCGCCGTGGGCGTCTCACCGGGCGATCAGGAACTCAAGTCCACAACGGTCTCCCGCGACGGGCACTGGTTCAGCGATCAGGTCGCCGTGATCGACGTGTCCGGGCTCATCATGAACGCCCCTAAGCCCGGCCTGATCCAGCCTGGGGAGAACCCTGTCAGCGCGTTGCACGAGAAGCTGCAGGAGGCGGCCGACGACCGGAGGGTCAAGGCGGTGGTGCTTCGGCTGAACACACCCGGCGGCGGGGTGACCGCCAGCGACGCGATGTATCGGGACGTGTTACGGTTCAAGCGCGAATCCGGCAAGCCGGTGGTCGCGCTGATGATGGACGTCACCGCTAGTGGCGGGTACTACGTCGCCTGCGCCGCCGATCAGATTGTGACTTACCCCACGTCTGTAGTCGGGAGCATCGGTGTGATCGTGCAGACGATCAGTGTGAAGCCTGCGCTCGCGAAGATTGGTATCCATGCCGAGGCTCTGACCAGCGGCAAGAACAAAGACGCCGGCTCGCCGTTGAGCACGCTGACAGACGACCATCGGCAGGTGTTGCAGGGCTTGGTGGATGATTATTACGCACGGTTTGTGTCCTTAGTGCGTGAGGCTCGGCCGGGCATCCCTACGGATCGGTTTGCCGACCTGACCGATGGCCGCGTAGTCAGCGGTGAGCATGCGGCGGCCCTGGGCTTGGCAGATCGGGTTGGGGATATCTACACCGCCGGTGAATTGGCGGCGCAGCTAGCGGGGATCAAACACGCCGACCTGATCGTGTACCACCGTCGGCTTGAGTATGTCGGATCGCCTTACGCGCTTGGACCGGGCGCTCCCGCCACGGGCGGATCATCCCCAGGCACGCAGATTAATCTGATGCAGTTGAACATGACCGGCTCGCTGCCTGGCTTTGATGCGCCGGTCGGGGTGTATTACCTGTGGAGGCCTGACCTGCCATGAGTGCGCCAGCTTGTGTGGGGCAAAAGCAACCGCTTGCCGGGCCGATCTTTTAACCCATCCCAAGCGCGGCGTGCCCGTAGATGATGGTGTACATGTCATTCATGAACTTGGCGAGGAAGAAGTTGGCGACGATGATGGTGATGAAGCTGACAACGAATGAGTCGGTGGCGGCGCGTCCGACCCCCGAAGCGCCCGTGCCGCAGTTAAAGCCCTTGTAGCAACTGATCAGACCGATCGCCAACCCGAAGACGACGCTCTTAATCAGGCCTGTGAAGACGTCCCAGTTGCCGACGAATTGGCCGGAAAACTTCCAATACTCCTCCGAATCGACGCCAAAGCCCTGAACCACGACAAGCCAGCTCCCGCAGATACCCAGCAGGTCGCTGAAGACGGTGAGCACGGGGACCATAATCAAGCAGGCCAGCACACGGGGGACGACCAGGTGCCGTATCGGATCGCTGCCCATGACGCGCAGGGCGTCGAGCTGTTCGGTGACGCGCATCGACCCCAGCTCGGCACTGACCGCACCACCGACCCGCCCGGCGATCATCACCGCGGCGAGCACCGGGCCGATCTGCTTAACCACGGATATATGAATGACCCCGCCGAGACGTGTCTCCTGGCCGAACGCCTGAAACTGACTGAACATCTCGACACCAAGGACCGCACCCACGAACGCGCCGACCAGTGCCACCACGGGGATGCTGAGTGTCCCGACCTGGAAGAGTTGGGGGATCAGCAGCTTCATTCGGCCGTAACCCCCCGCGCCCCGCATGGTCCAACCCCCAGCAGCTATGCAGAAACTTACGAAACGCCCGAAACCCTCCACGTCACGGCGGATCCGCCACCAGACCACCGAAGATTGAGCTAAAAGCATCACGGACATCCATTTCCGGGGGATCCGCTCGGACAGGTTATCTCGCCATATGCCCAGGTCCGATACCCTGACCCGGGCTCTGACATCCAAACAAGGGTGACCAACGGGACTTGAACCCGCAACCCCCGCGACCACAACGCGGTGCTCTACCAATTGAGCTATGGCCACCAACTTCGGTCGGTCGGCTCAGTGAGCCTGCGGCAGAGGTTAGAACGGCCTGGAAATGCTGTCAAACCCCTTGGGATCCACTTGGACACCCTCCAGCCACCCCCTCCGGGATTACCCCGGACTTACACCGGAGTCCCCCCAGACTTACCCGGGCATTCTGGACCCGCCCGGCCGGGCATGGCTTAAGCACCGTCCATCAACAGTCGATTCAAAGGTCATCCGATCACATGACTCAGCCCACCAGATTACCCCCCCTGATGTCCACCGGATACCCACCGGATACCGCGGAGACCCACATGCCCACCGCTGAAACACCCAACGCAGCCAACAACGAAATCCTCCTGGAATCCGGCACCAATGAGCTGGAGGTCCTGATCTTCGGGTTGGGCGAGCAGTCCTACGGCGTCAACGTCGCCAAGGTCCGTGAGGTCATCTTGCCCGTCGCCATCTCCGCAAGCCCGGGGCAGCCGGCGGATGTCATGGGGATGTTCAACCTCCGCGGGGCGGTGCTCCCCCTGGTCGACCTGCATACCTACTTCAAGATCGACCCAGTTAATAAAGAATCCTCCGATGACCATCGCATCATCGTGACCGAGTTCAACGGCGCTCAAGCCGCCTTCAAGGTCGAGCGGGTCGAACACATCCACCGCATGAGTTGGAAGGCTGTCCGCAGCGTACCCGAGGAGACCGGCAGCGATCACATGTCGGTCACCGGGATCACCGAGCTCAATGGCAAGCTGGTCCTCATGCTCGATTTCGAATCGATCTTCGACCACATCGCGATGCAGAACACGCTGCATGTGACACACGTTGATAATGAGTTAGGCGTCGACCGCGAGAGCATCAACGTGTTCATCGCGGAGGATTCCAAGTTCATCCGAAACATCATGCAGAACGTGCTGACCCAGAGTGGGTACACCCAGGTGAACCTCTTTAGCAATGGGCAGGACTGTTGGGACGCGATCCAGGCCGGCGCGCGTGGCGAACGAAAGCTGCCGGACATCTTAATCACCGACATCGAGATGCCGCAGATGGACGGCCTGCACCTGACGCGCAAGACCCGCGCCACGCCCGGGCTGGAAGCCATGCCCGTGCTGCTGTTCAGCTCGCTGATCACCGAAGACACACGCCACAAGGGCGAAGCCTGCGGCGCCAATGCACAGATAGCCAAGCCCGAGCTCCCCAAGCTCGTGCATATCGTTGATAGCTGGATCCAGAAGCTGGAGCTGGGCGACCTATCTAAAGCCGCCTGAACCACCCCAGCACGCTTGATCTATCTCAAATCAGTGGTCTAATTCAAACCCCACGAGGTCCCGGCGGTAACGGCAGGCGCGGTTGCAGCGGGACCGGGTCGAGTCCGCGTCCTGTTAGTCCGTCATCTAGCCGGGACGACCGTATCAACAGAGTTTAGCCCAAGGCCAAGCTATCAAATCAGGATTCTTGATCGCGTTCTATACATCCGTCTTCGGCCTGCCTGGTTTCCTCACCGTCGATTCCAATCCGAACTCACGGACCACCCAGTCACGCCAACGTTCTTTCCCATAGGGCGAGCAACGGTTGGCACTCGTTCGTAGATCCGCCAGCTCTGCCTCGCTCAAAGGCGTGTTCACCGTGCGGAGCCAATTCCTCGGCCTGCCCCGAGCACCCTTGTTCACCCCAACCACCGGCCAGCCGCTGATAGGCACCTGCGGCCCTTCATCACTGCTCGGCAATGGACCAAACTTCCAACGCCAAAGCCCCGACCACCGCCAATCCTCCGCCCGCTTGACCAGCCCGGCCCGTGCCGCGTTCCGCTCCACATACCGGCAGGCCGTCAGCAGATGGGCATCGCTTTGGATCAAGAACGATTTATAACGTCCCTGATACAGCGACCCAGATCCGACGCTTCGGTGCGCCACACGATACCGCCCCGCGTGCGTCGTCGTCAGCCACTGCATGAACGGCCCGAGTACGCCGTCCGCCTGGGTCTTCAATACCAGGTGCCAGTGGTTGCCCATCAGGCAGTAAGTCAGCAACTTCACATCGCCGCCGCTGCGTTCTACCGCCTGTTCCAGCACCCGCTCAAAAGCCTCGAAGTCGCTGTCCTTGCGGAACATCCGCCAACGTCCCGCAGTCCGGTTCAGGACGTGGTACTCGTAACCCCCGACATCCACACGCGGTGCTCTGGCCATAACCTGAGGTTACCAGCGGCTAGCTACTCCGTCAAAACGGGGTCTGACCCCGTTTCTTTCCCTGTCACTGACTCCACCGGCTTCGAGTCCTCACGCATCACCCCATACTTCGTCCGCCGACGCGAACGCAGCAGCAAAAAGCCGACGACCTGCACATACACCCGCTTCCCCAAGGGCCAGATCATCGCCGACTGTGACTCGCACATGATTCTCGCCTGCTATCTCAAACGCGGGCCAATACCAAAGCACGGTTCGGTTAACATAAACTTTGGTACAACACTTGGGGGCAGGGTAACTGCTTCACGCACAATATGATGATCCTCTGGCGTCAATTAAGAGGTTTTCTACCGAGCACTCCCGCCCCCTCATCTCCGCCGTTTCTTTCCCTAATTTGGAAATAGTTCCTGGGCACGCAATCCAGCAATTTCCGTCCCATATGGAAATCGGTCATCATTCTCGGGTATCGAGATTTCAATTATGAAGCTACCGTCAACTGCTTCAAGAATGTCCGAGCGACAGATTGTCGGCAAATATCCGTATTTAACAGAACCATTGCAGTATAGGATTTGGCCAACACCCAAGCCTTGTTTATATCCATATGACTCACTATCAAAGAGTAATGGGTAGTTAATTACACTATCGATGCTTGAATGCATCCAATCTTGCTTGCCCCGTAGCCGATAAGAAGTTACCAGCCAATAAGCAATACTGCCACTGCTACCCCCATGTGTATTGGAGAGTGTATTGGATGATAAAATGCTGAGAGGCATTCGTGACATATCAAGCATACGGCCAGATTTCCTCGTATCAATCTGGAGCCCCTTCATTGAGGGGTCTTGGACACTATCCGCATATTCTTGAATACGCACATAAATCTGGCGCTTATTTACCAAATCGTATTCTTTGGTCTTAGCCAAGGTACCGCCGTCAATAGGTCGTGGCATATTACCATACACGCATAGCAAGACCCCAGCAATCATGCCTAACGTAAAGACGAGCAGATATTTAAGTAAATTATTCATATATTCATATATTCATATGTATGCTGTGTAGGTAAATGTGTCTGATAATCACAGCCAACGAGATAATAATATCTATGGATTTTTGCTGTCCTCTAAGGATATTACACGTTGGATACGGCATAGATCGACGGTTAAGCCTCTTACTCTCCCTTGAAATCCGCGAAAATCTCCGCCTGGAGCCACATAGGAGTCCCATCCGAGATACGTTGGGGCACCGTTGACGTCAAACCC
>JAJDCT010000002.1 GCA_029260695.1 Phycisphaeraceae bacterium | reverse complement strand
GTTGTGTCGTCGACGCCTTGCCTTGGGCCGGTGAAGCGTCGGACCTGCCAGAGGATGTGGTTGATGGTGTCGGAGGCGGATTTCTCGGCGGAGTCGATGAGTGCGTTTTCGATTCGTTTTCGGCCGAACTTTTCGCCGGCGGCGTTGAAGGAATCGACCAGGCCGTCGGTGTAGAGCAGGAGTGTATCGCCGGGCGCCATATCGAATAGGCCCTTTTCGTATTCGATATCGTGTTGGACGCCGACGATCATGCCGCCGGTTTCGAGGGTGTGTATCTGGCCGTCGCGCAGGAGCATCGGTGGGTCGTGCCCGGCGTTGCAATAGGTGATTCTCAGTGTGTCGGGGTCGAAGACGCCATACCAGACGGTGGCGAACTCGTTGTCGAGTGTGTCGCGGGTCAGGGCGTTGTTGACCCGAGAGATGATCTCGTCGAGGTCGTAGACGTCTTGAGCGTAGGCGCGTAGGCTGGCGCGTACGCTGGCCATGAGTAGGCTGGCGGCGATGCCTTTGCCGACGACGTCGCCGATGGCGATCCCGATGTGGCCGTCCAGGTCGATGACGTCGTAGAAGTCACCGCCGAGCTCGAAGCTGGGGACGTATCGAGCGGCGAGGTCGAACGGGGGTAGCTTGGGCATCTCGCCTGGGAGCATGCGGCGCTGGACGTTGGCGGCGAGGTGCAGTTGGCGCAGGACCCGCCGGCTTTGGGTGCGTTGTGTATCCAGGCGGGCGTTCTGGATGGCGGTCCCGAGCATCTGTGCGATGGCGGTGACCAGCCGGACCTCGAAGGGGCTGAAGGTGCGCTGTTCTTGGGAGAACAGGTGGATGGTCCCGATGGCTTTGCCCTGGTGCATGATGCCGACGCAGAACATCGAGGCGAGCCCCTCGGCCTTGGCGTCGCCGGGGAAGATCACGCGGGGGTCGGTGGCCATGTCCTGGATGTAGACCGGCTTGCCCGACATCGCTTCTCGCAGCATCTCCGAGTCGTCGACGTTGATGGCGCCGGTGTCCAGGTAGTTCTGCGAGAGGTTGTAGATCGCGCGGGGCTCGAGCTTGTGTGGGTCGTCTTCCTTGGTCAGCCGGATGGCGACGGCCTTGGCTTTCATGACGTCTGCGACGGCGTGGGTGGCGGTATCGAGGATCTGCTGGAGGTCGCGGTCTGCGGACAGCGCCTTGCTAACCTCGTACAACGCCGAAAGCTCCTGCACACGCTGTCGGGTGTGGTACTCATCAAAACAAAGACGCGCGATGCTGTTCGCAAGGACGTATAGGAACTGGATGCCTGCGGCTTTGTTCGGGCCGCAGCAGTTCTCGGCGGCATCGATTAATTCATCGGCCTTGTCCTTGGGCACGCCCATGGCGTAGGCGGCCTGGCGCAGGTCGTCCCGCCCGGGGTTGGCGGCGTCCAGGGGCTTGGATTCGAGGGAAATCGACCCGAGGATCTGGCCTTCAACCGCGATCGGCGCACTGAATCGGCCGGCGTCGTCGCCATCGGCGGCGATGAGTTGTTCGAGCACCTGGTCGGAGGCTCTGCGCTGGTTGGCGTCGGTTTCGGCGGTGACCTGGTTGCCGTCGGGGTCGTGTATTTTCGCGGTCAGGCCGGTGACGGCTGTGAAGCTGTCCTGGATTTCCTGGAGCGTGTCCAGGTCGACAAACTGGGTGAGTGACAACCGTGGCGCGGAGGGTAGCTGGGCGCCTGGCCGGCTGGTCTGCCGGGCCGGGTCGTGTTTAGAGGCGGGGGCTCCCGAAGGGGTGCCGCTTGGCGTGTTTCCGGTCGTGGTCACCCTGGGCTATTTCCCGTCGGACTCATCGAGCCAGATCTCTCGTAGGACCGCCAGCAGCGGGTCGCGTGGTGACTTGGATTGCGCCAGCGCCAAGCCGTAACGTATAACCTGGCGCGAAGAGGCTTGGTAGCCCAGGTATGCCATCAACAACGGTGCATCTTTGCCGCCTTCACCTTGACTGATGGCTGCCTGGAGTTCCTGCTGTGCCCACTGGAGCCTGGCTTCGGGAGGCAGCAGCTTCGCGTCGTACAGCGCGGCGATCAGTTCGGGGTGTTGTATGAACACGGCACGGAGGTTCATCCCGGCGGAGCGGAACATCCCGGCACCAAGCTGTGCGTGGACAAGACCTATCCTGGGCAAGGGGTCGTCCTTGACGTCGAGGATGATCTGGCGGTACCGGCTTTCTGCGCTGAGGTACTTGCCGTTGGCCAATGCCGTCTCGGCTTCGCGCGTCAGCTTGGCGATCCGGGTCTGCTTGCTTGCCGCGAGTGTCTCGATGCGTGGGAGGTTGTAGTTGAGTTGGTCTACGACGCTTTGGACGTCCTCGGCTGACTCGTCGCCCTGGTCGTCGGGGTCTTGGGTCGAACCTTGCGAAGACTTGCGGGACTTGTAGTCTTCGCCGTACATTTCTTTCATGATCTGGTCGTAAGCGCGTTCGGCCTCGGTGAGTTGTTGGGACGTAGGCGATTCGAGCGTATTCTCCCAGCCGTCGGAGGTGTCGGCGGAGCCTTTGTCGTCCTTGTTGTCGTAGATCGCCCGCAGGAGGTCGAGGTAGGTATTGCCGCCCTCTTCCTGGGCATCGGCGTCTTTCAAACGGCTAAAGACCGAGTCGAGTACCTGCGCGTTCCGCGTGCTGTCGAAACCCTGCGAGGGTTTGAAGTTCGGGTCGATCAGGGTCTGTAGCTGTTGGCCGATCATCATGGTCGCGGGGATCTGGCCAGGGCGCAGGTTGCTTGTGCCTGGCTTGGCGTCTTTGTCCTTGGGCTTGCCGAAGGGGTCGTACAGGTCGGTGCCGTATATCGTCGTCTGGATCCTGTTGTCCGGGACGTCGAGTGTGTTGGACTCTTGCGCGGACTCGTAGATCTGCCGGCTAAGGGCTTCGCTGGTTACCGCATTCCCACGCAGACCCAGCGACGGGGAACTGCTGAAGGCCTGGAGCGCGAGCCCGGGGGTCAGGTTGCCCACGGACTGGC
Organism: Phycisphaeraceae bacterium; assembly: GCA_029260695.1. Lineage (GTDB taxonomy): Bacteria > Planctomycetota > Phycisphaerae > Phycisphaerales > Phycisphaeraceae > JAJRRS01. The sequence continues at coordinate 224 of JAJDCT010000002.1, read as the reverse complement.
CGCTCCTGAATGTGGAGACCTGGCCGCCGCGGAGTGTATTCAGCGACCCGTTGGGGGAGAGAATAAACCCCCCGCCGTTGGGCGCGATCAGGCCGGGCGCTTGGGGCTGAGCAACGCGGTTGGTGAACGAGCGGTAGACGCTGAGGTTCCTGTTTGGCCCAACCCCGCCGACGCTGGCGGCGTTGAAGTAACTGGGGCTGGACGAGAGGCTGCCTGCGCGGAAG
>JAJDCT010000001.1 GCA_029260695.1 Phycisphaeraceae bacterium | reverse complement strand
TCAATGACTTGCTCTGTGTAGGTGAGGGGTCGCCAGAGAGTATATGTCACTCCGAGTATTTGGATAGTTAGGACGAGGTGTGTCGGCTGTGTTGACGCAGTGCCAGCGGTAAATCATTTCCGTGACACACAGGATTAAAATATCCCAAGACCCCCGCCGAGTGGGCAGGTCTATGATTGATTAAGGACACTGGATGAAACGATCACCTGATGTACAGGCAATCCAACGGGACCGTAGCGGGTTTGGCTGAGACATGGAACTGTGCGCCGGGCCCGCGGGGTCGTGTCCGATAACTGATGTCGGTGCGTTTCCTTGGACGGTGGGGGATTGCCGTGCGCGGGTTGCACGTCAAGCCTGCGTGAAACAACTGGTTTATGCCGATGAAACCTCTCGAAGGCCCGACCCAGGGTGGGGCTGTCGTTCATCTGTGTTGAGGTGTGGCAATGCAAGAGGAAGCTGCTGAAAATCAGGTGCAACCGATACACGCAGATCGGCCCCCACGGCGGATGATCTGGGTGATGTTGTTGGTGCTTTTGGGGTTAACGGCAGCTCTGATTTGGCTGGCATCGCGAGCCCAGGACGGAGGCGCCTCCGGATGGGATTGGTCCAACCCGTTTACCTATTTGATTGAAGCGTACTTCCCTACGGGGTTGCAGCCGATTGCGGGAAAAGCGGCGATGGTTTTCCTCTCGCCATGGCTCTACCTCTTGATGGCTATGGTGTTTCTCGGCGAGAAGGCGATCCCCGCGGATCGGCGTCAGCCGGTATTCAGCGTCGGCATGATCCAGGATTTCCTGGGGTGGTTTGTCCTGGGTGGGTTGGTGCGTGTGGTGTTGTTGGGGTTGTTTGTCTCGGGGCTCTACTGGGTTTGCGGGCGTTACCTCGCCGGGCTGCGGATCGAGGCCGTGACGCTCTGGCCGACGGCGCTGGCCGCGGCACTGGCGGTGATGATGGGCGACCTGCTGAACTGGTTCCACCACTTCATCCGACACAAGATCAGCGTGCTGTGGCTGTTCCACACGATCCACCACTCGCAGAAGCAGATGAACATGTTCACCGACCTGCGGGTGCACCTGGCTGAGTATGTGGTGACCAAGCCGATCACGATCTTCCCGCTGTTCGTCCTGGGGCTGGACCTGCAACTGGCGTTTTGGCTGACCCTCGTCATCGAATCCTACACCCGGGTTTACCACGGCAATCTACGGACGAACTACGGCCCCCTGCGATACATCCTGGTCACGCCCCAGTCACACCGGATCCACCACTCGGCCGACCCCAGGCACGCGGACAAGAACTTCGCCGTGTTGTTCAGCATCTGGGACCGGCTGTTTGGGACCCAGTGGACGAGGTACGACGAGTACCCCCAGACCGGCGTGGACGACGCCAGCTTCCCGCACGAGCAGTCGGTCGGGGGGATCCGTGTGGTCACGAACTACCTGCATCAACTTGTGTACCCCTTCGCCGTGATCTGCCGTGTTTCCAAGGGCCGGCCGACCTCGGCGCGTGACACCGCGGCGGCTAAAGACCCATCCCGTGAGCCGAGTCTATGACTAGAATCGCCCTGGACATCCGATTCCGTGCCGTCAGTGGATCGAGCATTGCCATCCAGCAGTTGGCAAGTTCGTTGGTCCGTGTAGCCCCGCCGCAGATCGAGTTTGTGCTGGTGCGTTACCCTGAGCAGACGCTCCTGGACGATCTGGACGGGCTTGAATCGATCCCCGTGCCGAAGATGTCGATGCTGATGGAGCTGGTCTGGAACGAGCTGAGGCTGCCGGGCCTGCTCAAACACCACTCAGCCGATCTCTACCACGGCATGAAGCAGTGCGGCCCGTTTAGACTCCATTGCCCCCAGGTACACACGGTCGATGCGATCAAACGAGGGTCCGCGGATGAGCTTCCCTTGCCGCTGGTTCCCAGGATCTACTGGGGATGGTACGTCTGCGGCCGGTACAAACGCAGCGACCACCTGCTGCCGGTGTCCGGGTATGTCGAAAAATTCCTGTCCGACGACCTTGGCATTGAACCGGACCGACAAACGATAGTGAATAACGGTGTCGCGGAACACTTCTTAGAAGCCGGTCGGTCACACAACGGCAAGATTTACGACCCGCTTGGCTTCAACGCTCCATACCTGGTGAGTGTGGGGTCGGTGATCCCGTTGAAAAATCAGGTAGCCGTGGTCCGTGCGTTGGGGATGATCGCTAAGAAGGTGCCACACAACCTGGTACTGTTGGGGAAAGAAGACCCGGGCTACGGCGCGGCGGTACGTGAAGCGGCCCAGCAGGCCGGGGTCAGTGACCGCCTGCATCACGTCGGCTTTGTCCAGCCCAAGGGCCTGATCGAGTTCCTGCTCGGTGCCGACGCGATGGTACACGTCAGCCGCACCGAGGGCTTCTGCCTGGCCGTCGGCGAAGGGATGGCGTGTGGGCTGCCCGTGGTTGTCACCCGCCGCGGTGGGTTGCCCGAGGTCTGCGGAGACGCGGCGGACTATCTCGACGACCCCGACAACCACGAGGCGCTGGCCGAGCTGCTGCTGGGGGTGCTGACCGACCCGGCCAAGCGTGAATCGATGCGCCGGCGCGGCCTTGAGCGTGTGGCGTCAATGAGTTGGCCCGAGGCGGCGAGGAAGACGCTGGAGGTCTACGGCCGGCTTCTG